>NZ_JBEPDU010000030.1:0-88862 GCF_040300525.1 Saccharopolyspora sp. NPDC000359
CGCAGCTCGCCGTGCACCGGGGCGGCGGCGGGCCGGGTCAGCGCATCCGCCAGGTACCACAGCAGTTCGTGCAGCTGGCGCATCACGGCGAAGGTAGCGCCTCGGTGTCCCGCAGCGCCTGCCGCAGCTCGCCGTGCACCGGGGCGGCGGCGGGCCGGGTCAGCGCATCCGCCAGGTACCACAGCAGTTCGTGCAGCTGGCGCATCACGGCGAAGGTGGTGAACATCTGCCCACGGCGCTGGGGATCCTGCCGCCAGTCGCGGCCGCCGAAGGTGTGCTGGGAGACCTTCTGCCCGGCGCCGAAGCAGTCGAAGACCGTGCACCCGGAGAAGCCCTCCTGGCGGAGGTGGGCGTGGATGCCGCAGGAGAAGTCGGCCAGCAGGTTGGTGCACGGCGTCCCGGCGTCCTTGTCGACGGCGAATCCCGCCGAGGCGGAGAAGGGCAGCGCCACGCAGCACAGCCCGAAGCAGCTGCCGCAGTCGGCGTGCAGCCCGAGGTCGACGGGAGTGCGGTTCTGGTGGGACAACGCGGCTGTGCTCCAGGTAGACGTGCGGATTGCCCCCATTGTCCCCGCCCCGGGCGGGCGGGGTGCCAGCCGGGTGTCGCGGACGACGTGCGCACGGGGCGGATTGGCTACGATTCAGGCTCCCCAGTGTGGTCCAGGTCGCACTCGCCGTGTGGCCGCGGGTTTGGGGTGAGGCTGTGGTGCGAGATGTCGAAGTCGCCCGCGAGGCCGTTCAGCAGCCCCTCGCGCGGGACGGGTGGAACGCGGCGACCGAGGTCGGCGTGGCGAGGCAGCAGGCGCACCGCCAACTCGCCGACGCCCGACGGCAGTGGGTGCTGGAGGTGGCGCGCGCGGCGCAGGCCCAGCGCGTCGACCTCACGCGCGCGGCCGAGCAGGCGCGTGCCAAGGTGCGGCAGCAACGAGCGGAGCTCGTCGAGCTGTGCCAGCGTCAGGCCGAGGAGCTGTGGACGCTGCGCGTCGACTCCGTGTGGCATCTGGCGGCTGCGCGGGACGACGCGGCGCGCCAGTTGGCGGCACTGCGGGACTCACCGTCCCCGGTAGTGGTCCCCGGTGGCGGGGTGCGCTGAGGACGGGTGTGACGGTGTGTCCCGTCCCTCAGCGCCACCCGTGGGGTCAGCTGGTCTTCAGCGCGGCCAGGGCATCGATCTCGACGAGCTGGTCGTCGTAGCCCAGGACCGTCACGCCGATCAGGGTGCTGGGCGGGTCGTGGTCGCCGAACTGGTCGCGCACGACCTCCCAGGCCGTGACCAGGTCCTGCTGGCGGGTGCTGGCCACGTACACGGTCGTCTTGACCACATCGGACAGTGCGGCTCCGGCTTCGGCCAGGGCGGTGCTCAGGTTGCGCATCATCTGGCGGGCCTGGCCAGCGTAGTCGCCGACCGCGACGGTGGTCCCGTCCTCGTCGAGCGGGCAGGCCCCGGCGGCGAAGACCAGGGGGGAATCGGGTGGCACGACGGCGCCGTAGGCGTACTCGGCCACATCGGACAGTGCTGCGCTGCGCAGCAAGCGGACCTCGTTGGTGGGCACGCAACCACGCTACCGGCTCCTCGGACGGGATTTCCGCTTCGTGGTGGGAAAACCGGTTGCTGGCGGTACTAGTCTGAGTTCGTCAGTCGATCGAGAAGACTGGTTGTGGAACGGGTGCTGCGGGAGGTGCGGGGGATCACCGGTCACGCCGGCGATGGCCGTTCGCCACCACCCTGGCCGACGGTCGCATCACGCGCATCGACCGCAGCACCCGGTGGACCGGCCCACGCGGGTGGTACTGCCCGGGCTGGTCAACGCCCACCTGCACCCGACCCCGGCGCTGCTGCGCGGCGTGGGTGTCGCTCTCGCGCGGCTACTGCTGGGCCTACCTCACCCGCCACCTCGCGGGGCCGCACCGCATGCCCGTATTGGAGCAAGCCCTCGACTCGGTGTGGTGACCCGGTCAGCGCCCGCTGTCGTGGCGGTGGTGTTGACTGGCGGTCATGACGACGCGGGTGGAGGACGCCACGACCGCCGACTGCGCGGAGCTGACGCGGATCGTGCGCACCAGCAGCGCCTACGAGGGGCGTTACCAGGCGATGGTGGCCGAGCCGGGACTCGACGCGGACTACCTCACCGCGCACCTGGTGCGGGTGGCGCGCGAGGACGGCGGGCGTGTGCTGGGCTTCCACACCGTGCTGGTCCCCGGTCGCGGCACTGACGGGGAGGGCGAGGTCGACTTCCTGTTCGTCGACGACGCGGCGCAGGGGCTCGGTCTGGGTCGGCTGTTGCTCACAGACGCCTGCGCGCAGGCCCGCGCGCGGGGGTTGCGGCGCCTGCATGTGGTGTCGCACCCGCCGTCGGAGGGCTTCTACCTGGCGATGGGTGCCCGGCGGGTCGGCGTGGTGCCGCCGGAGGGCGAGATCACCTGGTCCCGACCGCACCTGGCGTTCGACCTGTAGCGCGCCGATCACGCCCGAATCGCTTGCGGTTTTCGTCCCTGCGCGCAGGGCGGGGGGAGAGCGGCTCGAAGGCTTGCACGACGCCGACAAGCGCCCGGGAACTCACCAACCTGGGAGCACGGACGCGGGTTGTCGGAAGTGCTGGTCGAACCGGGTAGCTGTTCGCGTTCGCCAGTCGTTTGGTGACTGCTCTCCGGCGGGGCCAGCGAGGACGACTCCTCGCTGGCCCCGCGCGCCACGGCTTGGGTGTTGCGGGAGGGGATGTGGAGCGCTCCTGCGGGCGGCGTCTAGCGGCGCCGGAGTGACGGGTCGAGCAGGGCGGGTGGGGTGTCGAACTTCTCGTGGGCTGCCAGGTCGGTGCCGGGGGCCACGATGGCATCGATGGCGTCGAGCACGTCGGCGGGCAGCACGGTGTCGGCGGCGGCCAGTTGCGAGCGCAGGTGTTCCAGCGTGCGGGGGCCGATGAGCGCGCTGGTCACTGCGGGGTGCGCGGTGGTGAATCCGAGCGCGAGCTGGATCATGGTCAGGTTCGCCTGGTCGGCGAGCTTGGCCAGCTGCTCGACGGCGTCGAGCCGGGCCCGGTTGGCGGGCAGGGCGGTGTCGAAGCGTTCGGGCATGAACGTGGAGCGGTGGGTGGTGATGTCCTGTCCGGCGCGGACCGCGCCTGTCAGCCAGCCCGAGGCCAGCGGGCTCCACACCAGGACACCGAGCCCGTACTGCTCGGTCACGGGCAGCACGTCGGCTTCGATTCCCCGCTGCAGGATCGAGTAGCTGGGCTGTTCGGTGACGTAGCGGCTCAGGTGGTGTTCGCGGGCGGCCCACTGGGCTTGCACGATGCGGTGGGCGGGGAAGGTCGAGGAGCCGAAGTAGCGGATCTTGCCCGCGCGCTGCAGGTCGGTCAGCGCCGAGAGCGTCTCCTCGTCGCTGGTGCTGGGGTCCCACCGGTGGATCTGGTAGAGGTCCACGTGCTCGACGCCCAGGCGGCGGAGGCTGTTGTCCAGTTCGGTGACCAGCCAGCGACGGGAACTGCCCCGGTGGTTGCGCTCCTCTCCCATGGGCATGCCGGCCTTCGTGGCCAGCACGATGTCGTCGCGGCGGTGGGCTATGGCCTTGCCGACCATCTCCTCGGACTCGCCGCCGCCGTACATGTCGGCGGTGTCGATGAGGTTGATCCCCGCCTCCAGCGCGACGTCGACGATGGCGGTGGCCTCGTGCTGGCTGGTGCGTCCGATGGCGCCGAAGTTCATCGCGCCGAGCGCGAGGGCGCTGACCTGCACACCGGTGCGGCCCAAGGTGCGGTACTGCATGAGTTTTCCTCCATCGCGGGTGGTGCCGAGGGGGCGTGGCCTGGTCGGCGGGTTCATGCCCTGGCACCATGAACAAGCGGAACGTTGCTCCGGTAAAGATACGGAACCTCGTTCCGCTTAGCAAGCTTGATCCTGGAGGAGCAAAGTGGTGCACGACAGCGACGGCGCGGGGCGCGCGTCCCGGTCCAAGCGGGCGGACGCCCGGCGCAACGAGAAGACCCTGCTCGACGCGGCCGCCGCGGTCTTCGTCGCCTCGGGCGTGGAGGCGCCGGTGCGCGATGTCGCAGCCAAGGCCGGGGTCGGAGTGGGCACCATCTACCGCCACTTCCCGACTCGGGCGGACCTCATCATCGCGGTCTACCGGCACCAGGTCGAAGCACTCGCCGAAGCCGGGCCGACCCTGCTGGCGACCAGCGCGACCCCGCACGCCGCGCTGGGGCAGTGGATCAACCTCTTCGTGGACTTCCTGGTCACCAAGCACGGGCTCGCCGCGGTGCTGAAGTCCGACAACGCCGGTTTCGACGCGCTACACGCCTACTTCCTCGACCGCCTGGTGCCGGTGTGCACCCAGTTGCTCGAAGCCGCGGCCAGTGCGGGTGGGATCCGGGCCGAGCTGGGGGCGTATGAGCTCATGCGGGGAGTCGGCAACCTCTGCATCGGCGCCGACCACGATCCCGACTACGACCCACGTCGACTCGTGGAGCTGCTGATCGCGGGTTTGGGCGAGCCGCGCCCTCAGCCGTGACGGGCGGCGGTCGCGGGACTCAGCGGGTCAGGCGCCAGACGACCTCGATGCCGGACTCGCCGGGGCGGGCGGGCAGGCGTGGTGGGCTGTGGCGGTCGACGCAGGTGTAGCCGAGGCGTTGCGGGATGGCCTGGCTGGCGGTGTTGGCCGCGTCGTGCCAGATCTCGACGTGGTCGACACCGGGCAGGGCCAGCGCTTGGTCGGTCAGGGCGGCGGCGCTGGTGGTGGCCAGGCCGCGGCCGGTGTGGCCGGGGTGCAGCCAGTAGCCGATCTCCAGGCCGGTGGGGCCGATGCGGCGTTCCAGGGCGATGCAGCCGGCGAGGGCGCCGTCGACGGTGATGGCGTAGGTGAAGGCCTTACCGGTGTGCCAGTTGTCCTGGCACTGCTGGAGGAACTGGGCGGCGGTCTCCAGGCTGTAGTCCTCGGTGGCCCAGGGCAGCCAGGGGCTCAGGTGGGGCAGGGCTTGGGTGACCACGCGGTGCAGGTCGGCGAGGTCGGTGCTGCGCCAGCGCCGCAGTACCGCGGTGTCCAGGGGGATCTCCTCAGCGGGGCGGTCCATGGACTGATGCTGCTGGTCGGGTGTGGTCGGTGGCAACCGGGTTGTTCCCGGCTGTTGTCCGCCAGGTGGTGGAGGGCGCGGCGGGGGGTGGGCATGATGATCCCCCCTGCAGATACGAATAGCTTTCATGTCCCTGGTGGTGGCGTTGAGCGGCATGGCCACCCCGTCGGCGGCGGCCGCTCCCGCCACCGACGGGCCGCGGATCGCCAGCTACAACGTGTTCATGCTGCCGCGCTCGCTGTACCCGAACTGGGGGCAGCTGCAGCGGGCCGACCTGCTGGCCTCCGAAGGGGTGCTGCAGGGCCAGGACGTCGTGGTGGTGCAGGAGGCCTTCGACAACGAGGCCTCGCAGCGCCTGCTGGCCAACCTCGCCGCGGACTACCCGCACCAGACCCCGGTGCTGGGGCGTTCCCGGGACGGCTGGGACGCCACGCTCGGGTCCTATTCGGACACCCGCCGAGGACGGTGGGGTGGCGGTGCTCAGCCGCTGGCCGGTGGCCGAGCGCGTCCAGCACGTCTTCGCGCCGGGCTGCGGCGCCGATGCGGCGTCCAACAAGGGTTTCGCCTACACCCGCATCGACTCTCCCGGCGGCCCGGTGCACGTGATCGGCACCCACCTGCAGGCCGACGACCCGGCCTGCGGGGACCGGGCGCCGGGGGTGCGGGCCGCTCAGCTGGGCGAGATCGCGCAGTTCGTCGCGGACCGGGCGATCCCGGCCGAGGAGGCGGTGGTCGTGGCCGGGGACCTCAACATCGACGCAGCGGCCGAGGAGTTCAGCGCGGCACTGGCCACCTTGGGCGCGACCGCACCAACACCCATCGGGCACCCCGCCTCCTACGACCCGGCGACCAACTCGGTGGCCGCGGACCAGGCGCCGGGCTGGCCGGGGCAGCAGCTGGACCACGTGCTGCCCCTGGCCGGGCACGGGGCGCGGCAGTGGGTGGCCGAGACCCGCGCGGTGCACTCGCCGGAGTGGTCGGTGACCTCGTGGGGCCAGACCTACACCTACACCGACTTCTCCGACCACTACCCGGTGCTGGCCCACCCGGCCTAGAACGCACTGCGGGGCCGCACCTGGCTTACGCAGGTGCGGCCCCGAGCGCCTCGGGCTCAGATCAGGCCGAGCTTGCGGACCGCGTCGCGCTCCTCGACCAGCTCGTTGACCGAGGCGTCGATGCGGGCGCGGGAGAACTCGTCGATCTCCAGGCCCTGCACGATCTCGAACTTGCCGTCGCGGGCGGTGACCGGGAAGGAGGAGATCAGGCCCTCCGGCACGCCGTAGGAGCCGTCGGAGACCACCGCGGCGGAGGTCCAGTCACCCTCGGGGGTGCCGTTGACCCAGGTGTGCACGTGGTCGATGGCGGCGTTGGCGGCCGAGGCCGCCGAGGAGGCGCCGCGGGCCTCGATGATGGCCGCGCCGCGCTTGGCGACGGTGGGGATGAACTCGTCGGCCAGCCAGGACTGCTCGACCTGCTCGGCGGCGATCTTGCCGCCGACCTCGGCGTGGAACAGGTCCGGGTACTGGGTGGCGGAGTGGTTGCCCCAGATGGTCAGCTTCTTGATCTCGGTGACCGGCACGCCCAGCTTCTGCGCCAGCTGGGTCAGGGCCCGGTTGTGGTCCAGGCGGGTCATGGCGGTGAACCGCTCGGCGGGCACGTCCGGGGCGTGGGCCTGGGCGATCAGGGCGTTGGTGTT
The DNA here is from genome assembly GCF_040300525.1 of Saccharopolyspora sp. NPDC000359. NCBI lineage: Bacteria > Bacillati > Actinomycetota > Actinomycetes > Pseudonocardiales > Pseudonocardiaceae > Saccharopolyspora > Saccharopolyspora sp. NPDC000359. The sequence continues at coordinate 6,762 of NZ_JBEPDU010000030.1, forward strand.
GGCGGGGTTGCCGACCACCAGCACGCGCACGTCCTCGGCGGCACCGGCGTTGATGGCCTCGCCCTGCGGCTTGAAGATGCCGCCGTTGGCCTCCAGCAGGTCACCGCGCTCCATGCCCTTGGTGCGGGGGCGGGCGCCGACCAGCAGCGCGACGTTGGTGCCGTCGAAGGCGGTGCGCGCGTCGTCGCTGATGTCGATGCTCTGCAGCAGCGGGAAGGCGCAGTCGTCGAGCTCCATCGCGGTGCCCTCGGCCGCCTTGACCGCCTGCGGGATCTCCAGCAGGCGGAGCTTGATCGGGGTGTCGGGCCCGATGAGCTGACCGGAGGCGATCCGGAACAGCAACGCGTAGCCGATTTGACCGGCCGCACCGGTGACGGTCACGGTGACGGGAGCTTTGGTCATGAGGTTTCGTTCTCCTGCTCGCCGGGTGATTGCCTAGCCGGATGCTATCCCCAGCGCCGCGGTGCCGCGGCGGGCCGGCCACGGATCACAGTGGACCCGCTGCGGGACCGATTCAGCCTCCCGGGGCATCACCACAGGCGGGGTGGTGCACCACGGCGGGGTGCTCGAGCGGCTCACCGACCGGGGACCGGGGGTGGGCTGGACGGGCTCGCGTCCGCACCGACCCCACCGGAGCCGGGCCCTCTCGCCGCAGGTGGGGCCCGGATCACCGGCTGGCGCCCCAGGCCGGAACCCCCTACCACCACGACAGGGGTGGAACGCGGTCAGCTGGCACCCACCACCCTCCCACCTGGTTCGAGCACCGGGGCCGTGCGGCCAGGTCCGCGGGATTGGCTGTTCGCCGCACTGCCCGGGCCGCTTAGCGTCACCGGCACGAGTGGAGGTGACGCGTGGTCGGTGTCGGTGCGGTGGCGGGGATCGCGGTGGTGGCGCTGGGCTTGGTGCTCACGCCGGGTCCGAACATGGTCTACCTGGTGTCGCGGTCAGTCACGCAGGGTCGGCGGGCTGGCCTGGTGTCGCTGGCCGGGGTGGCGGTGGGTTTCCTGGTCTACGCCACGGCGGCCTCGGCCGGGATCGCCGCGGTGTTCACCCTGGTACCCGCCCTGTACACGGCGGTGCAGCTGGCCGGAGCGGGCTACCTGCTGTGGCTGGCCTGGCAGGCGCTGCGCCCGGGCGGGGCATCGGCGTTCACCCCGGCGGAGGTGCCCGCGCACCCACCGGGCCGGTTGTTCGCGATGGGACTGGTGACCAACCTGCTCAACCCCAAGATCGCGGTGCTCTACGTGACGTTGCTACCGCAGTTCGTCGACCCGGCGCGAGGCGGGGTGGCCGCGCAGAGCCTGGTGCTCAGCGCGGTGCAGATCACGGTCGCGGTGTCGGTCAACGCGCTGATCGTGCTCACCGCCGGGTCGGTGGCGGGGCTGCTGGCGCGGCGACCGGGGTGGCTGCGGGCGCAGCGCTACTTCATGGGCGCGGTGCTGGCGGGCTTGGCGGTGCAGTTGCTCAGCAGCCGGGCCCGTCCGGCGTGAGCCCGGTGCGTTCGCGGTGCTTGCAGCCCGGCCAGCAGCATGGACGGCGTTTGCCCTCGACCAGCTCTTCCCGCGTGCGGCGGATGCGGCGTTGGCGGGTGGCCTGCTGCTTGGCGTCCTGGACCCAGCAGATGAACTCGTTGCGGGCCAGGGGCGTGATGTCGTGCCAGGCCGCCAGCGCGGTGGCATCGGCGAGCAGCGCCTCGCGCAGGTCGGCGGGCAGGTCGTGCACCACTCCACCAGGGAGGGGCTGACTGTTCACACCAGCCACGGTAGCCCAAGCCCGCCCGCCGAGCTGCTGTCATGACGGTGCGCCACCCGCACCTCGGCGGGTCAGAGCATGCGCTTGCCGCCACCGGCGTAGAGGGTCTGGCCGGTCAGCCAGCGGGCCTGGTGCGAGGCCAGGAACACCACCAGGTCGGCGATGTCGTCGGGCCGCCCGACCCGACCCAGCGGGCTGAGCTCGGCCGCGCGGGCGGTGGCGTGCTCGGACAACCACCCGGTCTGCACCGGGCCGCAGGCGATGATGTTGACCGTGGTGCCCGCGGACCCGAGCTCGGCCGCCGCCGACCGCGACAGCGACTCCAGCGCGTGCTTGCTGGCCAGGTGCGAAACCTCCCCGGCAGTGCCGGGCACCGCGTCGGTGGAGATGCTGATGATGCGCCCCCAACTGGCCCTGCGACGCAGGTGGCGGCGGTGGAACTCAGCGATCAGCAGCGCCGGGGCACGGGTGTTGACCGCGTGGTGGGCATCCAGCCCAGCCGCCTCCACAGCGACCAACCCACGCACCGGATCAGCCCGGAAGGTGTCCGGGACGTGGTGCGCGGCGTTGTTGACCAAGATCTCCACCGGCCCGAAGCAGCCCTCGGCGTGCTCGAAGACCACCCCCGCCGCACTCGGGTCGGCGAGGTCCACGGCCACCGAGTCCGCCTCGACCCCGTCAGCGCGCAGCGCATCGCAGACGTGATCAGTGGGCTCCGGGGGAGTGCGCGGCCGGGAGACCAGCACGACCTTGCACCCCTGGCGGGCCAGCGCGCGGGCGGTGGCCGCACCAATGCCCAGCGGACTGTCGGCACCGGTGATCACCGCGACCCGACCACGCAGCCGGGGATCGATCAACAGCGTGTCCTCTCCAGTTGTGCCAGGCGGCTCAGTCGACCAGCAGCCCCTCGCGGCGGGCGACCGCGGCCAGCTCCTTCGGATGCCCGGCCATGATGGTGCGCACGTGCTCGGTGATCGCCGCCACCGGCCAGTCCCACCAGGCGATGCGCTGCAGCAGCTCAACATCGTCATCGTAGAAGCGGCGGCGGATGACCCGCGCCGGATTGCCCCCGGCGATGCCGTAGGCGGGGATGTCACTGGTCACCACCGCACCGGTGGCGATGACCGCGCCATCACCGATGCGCACCCCCGGCATGACCGTGGCGTCCCGACCGATCCACACATCGTTGCCGACCACGGTGTCACCCTTGCCGGGCAGCGCGGTGACGATGTCGAGGGTGGCCTCGGCCCAGTCCCCACCGAAGAGGGTGAACGGGTAGGTCGCACAACCGACCATGGGGTGGTTGGCAGCGGGCATGATGAACCGCACCCCGGTGGCCAGCGCGCAGAAGCGCCCGATGCGCAGCTTGGCCGGGCCGTGGTGGTAGAGCACGTTGCGGGTCTCGAACTCGGCCGCGCCCTGCGGATCGTCGTAGTAGGTGAACTCGCCGACCTCGATCAGCGGTGAGCTGACCACTGTGGACAGGAACGCGACGTTGGTCAGCTCCGGCCGGGTGGTGGGGTGCACGCGGGTCGGATCGGGTGTGTTGGGCATCGCGGATCTCTTCTCGAGCGGTGCGGCCGGTGTGCAGGTCCAGGGTGGTCCCGGTGCAACAGCCCGCACCACCACCAGCACCAGTTGATCTTAGCGTCCCGGACGCGCGCGGAAATTGATTGCCCAGCCCACGGAAGCGGTGTAGACCTGGGCGGGTGCTGAGAGAGAACGGCGCCCCCGCAGGCGCCGCAGTGGTGCGCCAAGGCTCGACGACGATCTCCTACGCCCCAGTGACCGGCGTACCCCGCACAGCCCGCCTGCTGCAGGCCAGTGGCCCAGCGGTCCTCGAAGTCCTCACCGCGGAACTACCCGGCTGGCACCTCCTGGTCACCGAAGACCAAGGCCGGCACCTGGTGCGAGCCGGAGCACGCGTGCACCGCCACGCCGCCACCATGCACCGCGACCTGCGCCGCGACCCACCCCCACCGCACAGGGCCCACCAGCAACCCCCAGCCCCGCTGCGCGCGGTGCCCTGCGACCGGCCCGCCACCGCAGTACTGCCCGCCTGGCGCGCGGCCTACCCACCACAGCACCCCGACGGCTCACCCAGCAGCGACCAGCAACTGATCAGCGAAGAACTCCAACCCCTGCTCAGCGGACGAGTCCTGGGCCCCCTGCTGGACAGCAGCGCACTCATCGTCAACGCCGCCGACGAAGTCGTCGCCGGAATCGTGGTCAACGACTTCAACGGCACCGCCTGGATCGGCGACCTCTTCCGCCACCCCGACCCCACCTGCACCGGCCTGGGCGGCCTCCTGCTGCGCCGCGCCCTGGCCCGCACCGCCGCCCAGGGCTGGCCCGTGCTCGGACTGGCCGTCACCCTCGGCAACCCCGCCCGCCACATCTACGACAAGCTCGGCTTCACCACCGTGGAAACCTCCCTGAAACTGGCCTTGGACTGACCACCCCCACCACCGCGAGTACAGTGGCCCCCGTGATTCGCAGTTCGTGCCAGGCGTGGTGGCGCTCCGGATAGGAGCGGCCACCAGCACGTGCACGACATCGTCCCGGGCCGTTCGGTTGAACGGCCCGTTCTCGTCTCCTCCCACGACCACCGGGCGTCCCAGCCGAGGCCCCCGAGCAAGGTCGGGAGAACCATGACCAGCCCCATCGACACCGCACCCGCCCACCGCCGCAGCGCCGAACTCGAACAGCTCATCGCCCAACAGCCGCACCAGTTCCGCGTGCTCACCGGCGACCGCCCCACCGGCCCACTGCACCTGGGCCACTACTTCGGCACCCTGCACAACCGGGTGCGCCTGCAGCAGCAGGGCGTGGAACTGATGGTGATCATCGCCGACTACCAGGTGCTCACCGACCGCGACGTCGCCGAACACCTCCAGCAGCACGTCGAGGACCTGCTGCTGGACTACCTGGCCGCCGGCATCGACCCCCAGCACGCCACGATCTTCACCCACAGCGCCGCAGCCGCCCTCAACCAACTGCTGCTGCCGTTCCTGAGCCTGATCTCGGTGGCCGAGCTCAACCGCAACCCCACGGTCAAGGACGAGATCGCCCACTCCCGGCAAGCCGCGGTCAGCGGCCTGATGTTCACCTACCCCGCCCACCAGGCCGCCGACATCCTGTTCTGCAAGGCCAACCTGGTACCGGTGGGCCAGGACCAACTGCCACACCTGGAACTGACCCGCACCATCGCCCGCCGCTTCAACGACCGCTACCAACCGCTGTTCCCACAACCCGACGCGCTGCTCTCACCCGCACCACTGCTGCTGGGCACCGACGGCACCAAGATGAGCAAGAGCCGCGGCAACGCCATCCTGCTCTCCGCCACCGCCGACCAAACCGCCCGCCAGATCCGCGGCGCCAAGACCGACTCGCAACGCCACATCACCTACGACCCGCACACCCGCCCCGAAGTGGCCAGCCTGCTGCTGCTGGCCGGACTGTGCACCGGCCGCGACCCCCAACAACTGGCCACCGAAATCGGCGCAGGCGGCGCGGCCCAGCTCAAGAAGGTCACCACCGAAGCCGTCAACGAACACCTGGCACCACTGCGCGCCCGCCGCACCGAACTCGCCCGCGACCGCACCTACCTGCGCGACGTCCTCCACCAGGGCAACACCACCGCCAACGCCCTGGCCGAGACCACCCTGACCGAAGTGCGCCACGCCATGCACACCCACTACTGACCGGCACAGGGCCGCCGGAGCTTCCTCCGGCGGCCCCAGGCCGGTCAGCGGCGGGCCTGCAACGCACCCAACCGCCCATCACGCATCTCCACCACCTCATCCACCGCATCCAGGTACTCGGTGTCGTGGGTCACCACCACGGTCGCCACCTGGTGCTGGCGGGTGACCTCCGCCAGCAGCTCCACCACCTGCCGACCACGCTCGTGGTCCAACGCAGCAGTGGGCTCATCAACCAGCAGCACCGCAGGCCGCCCGCTGAGCGCCCGGGCGATGTTGACCCGCTGGCGCTCCCCACCGGAGAGCTGGTGCGGACGCCGATGCTGCTTGCCGTCCAACCCCACCGACGCCAGCAACTCCGCCGCCGCCCGCCGCTGCCGCCGCACCGACCCACCCCGCATGTGGTGGGTTGCCAGCACCTGCTCCACCGCCGTCAACGACGCCAACAAGTTCGGCTGCTGGAAGACGATGCCGACCTTGTCCAACCGCAACCGGGCACGCCCCGCCGCCGACAAACCCCCAGCATCCACCCCGTCGAGCACCACCCGCCCGGCATCCGGGCGCAACAGCGTCGCCGCCACCGCCAGCAAGCTCGACTTGCCCGACCCCGACGGCCCCACCACAGCCACCAGCTGCCCAGCCGCCACCCGCAGACCCACCCCGTCCAACGCGGTCAGGACCCGGTCACCATCGGGGTAGCACACACGCACACCACTCAGCTCAAGACTCATCGCGCAGCTCCCAACGCGGTCAGCGGGTCAACAGAGGTGATGCGCCGCACCGCCAGCGCAGCACCCACCATGCCCAACACGATCATCAACACCACCGGCAGCACGGTCGTGGCCGCGGTCAACTGGAACGGCACCACCTGCCCGGCAACCGCCCCCAACCCCACACCCACCGCGCCACCAAGCCCAGCACCCAGCAGCAGCACGACCACCGACTGCGCCAACGCATCCCGCAGCAAGTACCCAGTCGCCCCACCCAACGCCTTGAGCACCGCGATGTCACCACTGCGCTGAATCGTCCACACCGTCATGAACGCCCCGATGACCAACGCCGAGATCGCGTACAGCAACCCCTGCATCATCAACAGCGACCCGTTCTCCGAGGAGTAGGAACCAATACCGGCCAAGCTGCCCGCCACCGTCGCCGAAGCGGTCCCCGCCGCGGCATCCGCGGCAGCCGGATCCACGACATCAGCAGCGATCACCGTGGCCACCGACGCACCAACCTGCGGCGGCCGCACCACCGCCCAGGTCTCCAACGCCGCCCACGCCACCGGCGTGTGGCTGTAGAAGGAGTTCTCCACGACCCCGTCCACGGTCAACTCCGCGGTACCGGCCCGGACCCGCTGACCCACCGCCAGCCCGGCCTCCTCGGCCAGCTCCCGGCTGACCACCAACCCACCCGGGGCCACCGGCACGGGGGAGAGGTCCGCACCCGGCGCCACCCCGAACACCGTGGCCGCAGCACCCCCAACCGGGGTGTCCAACCGGGTCTGGGCGATGCCCAACGGCTCAGCCCACCGCACCCCGGGCGCAGCCCGGTAAGCGGCCAACTGCTCAACGGTGACCGAGGAATCAGCGAAGGACTCCTCCGGAGGCTGCCCCTCAGCAGCCCCGAAAGCGATGTGGGTGGCGGGCAGCTGCGTGATCGCCGAAGTGGACTGGTGGGCCAAGCCCGCGGTCAGTCCCGACAACAGCACGATCAGCAGCGTGATCAGCCCCACCACAGAACCCATGAGCGCGAACCGCCCCTTGGCGAAGCGGATGTCGCGGATGGCGAGGAACACGAGTGCTCTGCTTTCCGATCAGTGGACCAATGACGCCCACCAGCCTCCCCACCACAAGCCCGCCTGCCATCGCAACGCGGATCGACCTGCCCACGCCACCCGGTGCACACCCGGCTCAACCGAACGAACGATGCCGGACCACCCCGGCCACAGCTAGAAAGGTCCTGGTGAACACCCCCGCACCAGCGGCTAAGGTGACCGCAGTGCCCGACACCGCCGCCCCAACCACCCCAGGCCTGGCCACCGCCCTGCGTCTGGTCCGCCTGGCCTTCCACACCGGCTTCCTGCTGCTGCTGGCCATCGCCACCACCCGCGCCACCCTGACCCACCCCACCGGCTGGCCACCCATCGCCGGAGCCCTCGTGCTCACCGCCGTCTACAGCACCGGCGCCCTGCTGCGCCACACCCTGCACCACCGGTGGCGCGCCATGAGCTGGCTGGCCGCCGTCACCGCCGTCTGGGCCGCACTGCTGACGACCAGCCCCGACTTCGCCTGGCTGGCCTTCCCCCTGTTCTTCCTGCACCTGCACCTGCTGCACGGCCGCCACGCCCTGACCGCCGTCGTGGTCGTCACCGCCGTCGTGGTCACCGCCCAAGGCTGGCGCACCGGCACCTGGAGCATCGGCATGGTGCTCGGCCCCACCATCGGCGCCGGCGTCGCCGTCGTCATCACCTGGGGCTACGCCGCCATCTACGCCGAAACCCAACGCCGCCAAGCCCTCATCGACGACCTCACCCGCACCCGCGCCGAACTGGCCACCACCCAGCACCAAGCCGGCGTCGCCGCCGAACGCGAACGCCTCGCCCGCGAAATCCACGACACCCTCGCCCAAGGCCTCTCCAGCATCGTCCTGCTCCTGCGCGCCGCCGAAACCGCCCTGCCCGCCGACGCCGACAAAGCCCGCACCCGCATCACCGAAGCCCACCGCACCGCCGCCGACAACCTCGACGAAGCCCGCCGCTTCGTCCGCGACCTGCGCCCACCCTCGCTCAGCGACGCCGGACTCCCACAAGCACTCCAACGGCTGTGCACCAACACCGCCCGCGAAACCGGCACCCACTGCCGCCTGCACACCAACGGCACCCCCGTCGCCCTGCCCTCCAGCTACGAAGTCGCCCTCCTGCGCGCCGCCCAGACCAGCCTGTCCAACGTCACCCGCCACGCCCACGCCAGCACCACCGTGGTCACCCTCGGCTACCTCGACACCGAAGTCACCCTCGACATCTACGACGACGGCACCGGATTCGACCCCACCACCGTGCGCCCCGCCCCCGACGGCACCGGCTACGGCCTGACCGGCCTGCGCGAACGCATCACCGCACTGGGCGGATCCATGGCAGTGGAAACCGCACCCGGCGACGGCACCGCGGTGGCCATCCGGCTACCCCTGACCCCCGAGGAGATCCGGTGAAGGCCAACCCGCTGCGCATCCTGCTCGTCGACGACCACCCCGTCGTCCGCCGCGGCCTGCGCGCCATGTTCGACGACCAACCCGGCATGACCGTGGTCGCCGAAGCCGCCGACGGCCAAGCCGCCCTCAACACCCTGGCCACCACCGACGTCGACATCGTCCTGATGGACCTGCAGATGCCCACCGGCATAGACGGCGTCACCGCCACCCGCCACATCACCACCAACGGCGGACCACCCGTGCTGGTGCTGACCACCTACGACTCCGACGCCGACATCCTCGCCGCCGTCGAAGCCGGCGCCACCGGCTACATGCTCAAAGACGCCCCACCCGACGAACTCCGCCAAGCCGTCCACCTGGCCGCCCAAGGCCAAACCGCACTGGCCCCCGGCGTGGCCGCCCGCCTGCTCGGCCACCTGCGCCAACCCCAACCCGCGCTGAGCCCCCGCGAAGTCGAAATCCTGCAACTGCTGGCCCAAGGCCTGTCCAACCGCGCCCTGTCCAAGGCCCTGTTCATCAGCGAAGCCACCGTCAAGACCCACCTGGTGCACATCTACGACAAGCTCGACGTCGACAACCGCACCGCAGCCATCACCACCGCCCTGCAACGCGGCATCATCCGCCCCCGCTGACCCGCAGCCACCTCACCCCGCCCCGAGGTAGGCCCGCCCCCGCGCCGACAACCCGAACCCCGAACCCACCGGCTCCACCAACCCCAACTCCCGCAACCGCCACACATCCGACTTGCACCGCGACACCGGCCGGTTCTGCTCCGCGGCCAGCTCAGCCGCCCGAACACCCGGCCGCCGCCGCACCACCTCCAACACCTGCCGCGTCCACGGCCCCCGCGGCGCCGACACGTCCAACCGTGCCAACTCCCGATCGATCCCCGCCCGCTCGACCACCCCCAACACCACCGGATCCGGCACCACCTCCGGCGCAGGCCCGTCGAAGCTCAGCACCACCCGGTACACCTCACCCCGACCGTGCTTGTCCAACGACGACCGCAACCCCGCCGCCGAACCGAACCCGGCCCGCCGCGCATCAGCATCGGTCAGCTCAGCAGGATCAACCCGCACCACCGCACCAACACCGATCAACCCCACCGCCGTGCTCACCTGGCTGCCCGGCTCCACCAACCGGCTCGGCCACCGCAGGTACGCCTCGGTGATCTCCCCGGCAGCCACACCCCGCAGGATCCGCTTGCTCAACACCCCACCCACGCTAGCCGCCCCCATCCACCGATGGTGGGGCGGCGCTGCGAGATGATCACGAAACCAGCCCGCCAACTTCCGCACCCACGCCCCACCAGGGGAGAATCACAGCATGCTGCAGGTCTGCCTCAACGGCGCCCGGTCACCCCGCGAGCACTTCCACCTGCCCGTGCACCCGGAAGAACTGGCCAAAGCCGCCGCCGACGCGGTGGCCGCCGGAGCCACCGACATCCACCTGCACCCCAAAGCCCCCGACGGCACCGACAGCCTCGACCCGCACCTGGTCGCCGCCACCCTGCGCGCCGTGCGCGCCGCCGCACCCGGCACCCCGGTCGGCGTCACCACCGGCGCCTGGACCGCCCCCGACGCCGCAGCCCGCATCCAGGCCATCCGCGCCTGGACCGTGCTGCCCGACCACGCCTCGGTCAACTGGCACGAACCCGGCGCCGACGACATCGCCGCCACCCTGCTCGAACGCGGCATCGGCGTGGAAGCCGGCATCTACTCCGGCACCGACGCCGACCAGCAGTTCCACCGCTCACCGCACCGCGGACGGGTGCTGCGCATCCTCGCCGAGGTCACCGACCACACCGCCCGCGGCGCAGCCACCACCGCCGAAGCACTGCTGACCCGCCTGCGCCCCGCACCGGCCCCGATCCTCCTGCACGGCGAAGCCGCCGGAGCCTGGCCGGTGCTGGCCGTGGCAGCCCGCCGCGGTCTGGCCACCCGCATCGGCCTGGAGGACACCCTCGCCCTGCCCGACGGGCAGATCGCCGCCGACAACGCCGAACTCGTCACCGCCGCCACCACCATGCTCACCGGAGGAGCCGCGTGACCGACCACCAGCAGCTGATCGCGCTGATGCCCTTCGCCCACGCCCTCGGCGTGCACCTCACCGAAGCAACCCCGCACGAGGTCCGCGCCCACCTGGACTGGGCACCCCAGCACTGCACCGCGGGGGGAGCGCTGCACGGGGGAGCGGTCATGACGCTGGCCGACTCCGCGGGCGCGCTCTGCGCCCACCTCAACCTTCCCGACGGCGCCACCACCGCCACCACCGAGTCCAAGACCAACTTCTTCCGCGCCCTGCGCGAAGGCACCCTCCACGCGGTCAGCCGCCCCCTGCACGTGGGCCGCACCAACATCACCGTGCAGACCGAACTGCTCGACGCCACCGGCCGCCGCATCGCCCACACCACCCAAACCCAAGCCGTCCTGGAACCCCGGCCCTGACCTGACCTCAGTCCAGCCCGTCCAGGAACGACACGATCGCCTCGGCGACCGCATCGGGCCGGTCCAGCGGCGCCAGGTGCCCGGCACCACCGATCTCGGCCAGCACCGCACCCGGAGCCGACTCCACGGCCTGCCGCATCACCGCCCCGCTCACCAACGTGTCCTCCCGCCCGTGCACCCACAACGACGGAACCCGCAGCCGGGGCAGCTCCGGGATGTGGTTGAGCCGCATCCGCCGCGGCCCGTAGGCAACGATCTGCCAGTCGTCCAGCACGCGTTCACCGTGCTCGGCCTGACGCTGAGCCTCGGCCTCGCTCAACTCCATCAGCGCCTCGAAGTCGCGCGTGCCCTCGCCCTGGGAGAACGTCCGGATCATCGACCGCCGCAGAATCGACGGCGAGGCCACCCACCGCGCCGACCAGCGCAGCAGAGGAGAGCACTGCAACGACAACCACGTCAGCAACTGCATCGGCCGCTTGTCGTCCAGCCCGCCCGGGTTGATCGCCACCAGCCCGGCGACCCGCTCCGGACGCGCAAGGGCGTACCCGATGCCGATCCCACCACCCATCGACAACCCCACCAGCACGGCCCGGGGAACGCCGAGATGATCCAGCAACTCCTCGACGACCCGTTCCATCCGCGCCTGGTCCACCAGCCCCGACCACGGCCGAGACCCACCGTGTCGCGGCAGGTCGACCGCCACCACGCGCCGATCCCGGGCCAGCACCGGCATCAGGTGCCGCCAGGTCAGCTTTGCGGTGTCCAGCATCGCCCCGTGCAGCAGCACCACGCACGGCGCACCCACCGGCCCCGCCTGGTACACCCGCAACGGCCCCTGCGCCAGGTCGAGATCCTGGTGTTCGGCGAAAGTCATGCTTCTCCGATCTGCTCAGCGAGCAGGTCCAGCAACCGCGAGTGAGCCCGATGCGCGGCCACCGGATCACCGGCACCACCCACCTCCCATCCGGTGGCGACCAACTCGGCCATCAACTCCACCGCCTGGCCCAACTGCTCACCGCTCAAGGCCCCCACCGTCGCCGAGGTGTTCGCCAGGCCCACGGCAAACACCGACATCACCAACGAGGCCGCAGCCGGATCCAGATCAGCGCGCAGCAGCCCCGCCCGGCTCAGCTCGGCGACGTAGTCGGCCAGCCACTCCATCCGCGGCCGGTACCGCTGCGGCCCCTTCTCCCGCAGGTAACCGCCCAGCGCACCGTCATCGGCGAGGTAGCAGGCGAGCATGAGCTCATCTCCCAGCAGCGCCTCCAGCCCGAACCGGTATACCGCCGACAGCGACACCGGCTGCGCACTGCTGTCGACCCGGTCGCGCACTGCCTGCGTCAGCGACCGCGCGGAGCGCACGAGCAGCGCGTCCAGCAACGCCTCCTTGGACGGGAAGTCCAGATAGACCGCCCCTTTGCCGACTCCGGCGCGGTGGGCGATCTCGGCGATGGTGGTGCGCTGGTAGCCCTTCTCCAGGACGATCGCCCGCGTCTGATCCAGGATCACGTTCGCACGATCGGGAATGGTCGAACGGGGCACGGAACCTCCCCTTCGGTCGTAGTGACCTCAACTCTACATCTAGTCACTACGGCTGCGCTCGCAGCACCACCTGGACGACCGAGAGCTGCCCCGCGGGGCTTGCCGAATGTCGCTGTAACAAATAATGTTACGACCAGAGCGAGGGAGGCGGAGTACGACGTGAGTGCCAACAGCAGGCTGACCATCGCGGCGCACGCCCTCACGTGGATCGGGCTGCACCAGCGGCGCGGCCACAAGGTCGCCACCTCCGAGCAGATCGCGGGGAGCGTCAACACCAACCCGGTGGTGATCCGCCGCCTGCTGGCCGAGCTGCGCAAGGCCGGCCTGGCCGATTCGCAGCGAGGGGCGGGGGCGGGCTGGATGCTCGCGCGGGACCTGGCAGCGATCACCCTGCTCGACGTCTACCAGGCGATCGAGCCGGGGCCGGTCTTCGCCCTGCACCGCGCGACACCGGATCCCGGGTGCGTCGTGGGCCACGGCATCGGACCGGCGATGGCCGCCGTGTACGACGAGGTCGAGGCCGCCATGCGCAGGGAGCTGGCCAAGACCACGCTGGAGGACGTGCTCCGGGACGTCCTGAAAGCCTCCTGACCCCGGATCGTCGACTTTCTTCGATCGAGAGAACAAGTTCACACCCGCCGATGTAACAAAATCAGTTACGACAACGGGAGAGTCTCATAGGACAACTGACTCGGCGCGATCACCGAGGAGGAGTACGAGCGCACCACCTCGATCAATTTCAAGGGCACGATCTTCACCGTCCAGAAAGCGTTGCCACTGCTGCCATCCGGCGCCTCGGTGGTACTGCTCTCCTCCAGCTCGGCCCTGCGAGTAGCCCCGGGCCTGGGCGTCTACGCCGCCACCGAGGATCGGCCGTGACCACCGAGGAGGAGTCGGCCAGGGGAGCGGCGTTCACAGCCCGAGCCCAGCGCCCCACGCCACCGGTCGTGAGTGCGTAACAGTGTTCGAACACTGTTACGCACTCACGACCCCCTGAACCCCCGCTCGCCCTGCCCGCTTCACCAGGGGTGGACGGGGTTCCTAGTCCGCGCGTGCGGCGAAGTCGGTGAGGATCGCTTCGAGGCGTGCTCGGCACTCCGCGACGAAAGCGGGGAAGGTGTGCCAGTAGTAGGCGATCCCGCTGACGCCCACGGCGACCGCCCAGGCTCGGGCGCGGGCCCAGGGCACCTCGTCGAGTTCCGCAGTGTTCCAGTAGGCCCGGCGTGCTCGTGGAGGCAGGTCCCAGACCGCGGCGTGCTCGGCGTCGGGCAGACCAGTGGACAGACCGCCAAAGTCGATGACCGCGTGGAGCTTGCCATCCCGGACCAGGAGGTTGGTCGGCTTGAGGTCTCCGTGGAGCCAGACCTTGGGCCCGGTGGGCTCGGGCAGGGTGAGCGCGGCGCGCCACAACTGCTCCAGAGCATCAATGTCGAGATCGGAACCCACCAAGTCCCGGCAGTCATCCAGGCATCGGCTGATCCACGGGTCGCACGGCCGCAGGCTGCCACCGCGGTACCAGCTGAGCCCTGTGGCGTGAGCCGCTCCCGTGAGGTCGATGCTGTGCAGCTCCTGCACGATCACCGCCAGGTCCGTGCCGAAAGCAGCCCAGTCCTGGACGGTGTCGGGACCCGCTTCGGCACCGTCGATCCAGCGGAAGACGGACCAGGCGAGCGGGAAGGCATCGGTGGGTGTCCCGACGTGGACGACCTCGGGAACCGCGCAGGGGAGCAGGGGCGCCAACCGCGGAAGCCATTCCTGCTCCTTGCGCACGGACTGGGCCTTGTCGGCGGTCCGTGGGAGCCGCACCAGCAGATCTCGGCCCAGTCTGTGCAAGGTGTTGTCCGTGCCCGCACCGGCGGGCGCCAACGGCAGGTCGGCCCACTCCGGGCACTGCGCCTCCAACAGCGATCGGACCAGACCCTGGTCGACCGGGATCTCGTCCTCGTGCAAGGCCATCTCGGCAGTCTCGCGACCAGGCAGCCAGGAGGCCAGCGGCTTTTTCGACCATCCAGCTCCAGTCCCGTTGGTGAGCTGGTGAGGGGAGTGGCACCGCGAATCGATCTTCACTGAACCGCAGCGTGTGGATCCGTGCTGACACGACGAGGCTTGTCGAGCGGCGGTCATGCGAGCAGCGCTCAGCATGCCGCTCCCGCACGGCCCGCAGGCAGGCAGCCGAGTGGGGAGTCGCCAGCAACGGGCGGCTTGGCCAACGCCGCGCCAGGGAGCGCACCGGACCTACGACGGTCATCGGGACGCGGAGGAGGGGCTGGACGACTGCTCAGCCCAGTTACTTAACATAATGTACATTATCGGCGTTACTTTGACCTGCGTTCATGAGGCCGAAGGGGCCCGCTGCGAGCCCTTGATAAGTGCTACGCGTGCCGTGTCGACGTGCGCCCGCACATCTGGCGCGGCTGTCGCCGGCGAGCGTTCGATGTTGCGGGCGGCTGGCGCTCGCCGGGCCAGACGTGCGGCCGCCGTGTCGCGTCAGTGCGGTGCGCGGTCCGGTCGAATCTCGATTGGTGGCGGACCGCGGCGGCGCGACCCCTGGTTGGTCGAGCCGGATACGCTCTGCCGAACCCGGTCCCACCAACTATTAACGTCACTGTGACAAAACCAGGGTGATGGAATGGGACGCTCATCAGTGGTGTTGGTGGATGTCGACCGACGCTTCATGATCCACAAACCGTGAGGTCGCTCCGATGATGCCTGGCTGGGTCGGCCTCGACGGCGTGGTTCTTGCGCGGTACGCGTCTGCGTCGGCTGATTACCCACCGGCAAGCATGCGAACGCTGCGCACGCCAAACGGACGTGATGTGCGCAGCAGGCAACGCGGCCTGAGACGAGCAGGGCATCCCTCGATCCCCCAAGGGTGGCGCCCTCCTCCGACTCGGCGCCACTTCTCCATTTGATGGATAATCAACATTATCCATCAAATGGAGAAACCGAAACCGGTTCGGTGTCACGTGCTGTCCTCGTTCTGCGCTGACCCCAACGTGATTCGCGGTCGCGCTGGGTGGCATGTCTGGCGTACCCGAGTTCGCGGCTCCCCTTGCACTCGCCCAGGAGTCATGGCCCGCTCCTCTTCCTGGTTCGCAGGGACAGGTGGCTGCTGCCTCTCCCCTCGCGTGTGGAGCCCGCCTGGTAGGCGCGTCAACGGAGGGTTGTCGCCTGCCGGAGTGCCGTGTCCAGGATGCGCACCAGCTCTCCGGCGCGGCCACGTCCACCTGGGGCCGGTGGGTAGCGGGTCAGGACGCTGACCACGGTGGGGCTGGCCAGGTTTCGCGCCTTCTCGAGGTGCTCGCGTGCGATGGCCGGGGCGTCGTCGGCGTGGAGTTCGTAGGCGCGGGCCGCGTGGGCGGCTGGGCCGAGGATGTGCAGGACCTGCGTCGCCTTGGCCAGTGGGTGCAGGTACGCGGCACTGGCTGCGGCGACGGCGGCGCGAGCGGCTTCGCTCGCAGCGAGCTGTCCTGCGTCGCGGGTTTCCTGGTATGCCCGGTGTGCTGCCCACGCGGTGTCGCGGATCAGCTTGCTCCGCTTGGCGCCTGTGGCGAATGCTCGCGCGGCCTCGATGGCTTCCCGTGGCCGGTGGTCGTCGGGGCGGGCGGACTCGAAGATCGCCATGGCCGGTTCCGCGCAGCTCACGGCGTAGGCAGCAACGTCGCGCAGCTCGGTCGTGCTCAGTTCGGTGTGCTCATCAGCCTGGTTCACGCCGTTCAACAGTATCGTTGAAGATCCTATTGAGGCTTGTTCGCCGCGTTTCCGTGCTGCAACGGCGAAACCCTCAAACCTCTGCTCCCCTGCCCTGGCCCGTCGCGAGGTCCGGGGTCCTCGTCCGCGCGGCCAGGACGATGAGGACTCCGGCGATGGTTCCGGCGTAGTACGGGGACGGGACGAGGATGGTGCCCGCGACGGCGCACCACACCGCCAGGCCCCAGCCGATTCCTGCGGGCACCGGTGTTCCGCGTTCGGCGAGGTGCCAGACCAGGCAGGCCAGCAGGGCCAGGGGGACGGCGAAGCTGCCCAGGCCCGACAGAAGGCGACCAGGTTCTCGCCGGTGGGGTCGGTGCCGGTGTCGATGAGCGGGACGGCGGCCCACAGCCCCTGCCACAGCCAGGCGGTGAGCTGGGGCGAGCTCATGAGCGCGATGAGGGCCAGGTGGCCTGCGCCGAGCACGAGCATGATGGCGCTGGCCGAGCGGAGGAGTGGAAGGTGCGGCGCGGACGTGGGCCGGTGTTGGTCTGGTTTCGCGCCCGGCGTGGATGCTGTCGGGGTCGGGCGGTGGCCGGGGACGATCGCGCGGGCGCCGGTTGCGAGTACACGGTCGCACGCCCAGTGGCGGGTGGCGTCTGATTCGGTGGAGCTGGCACCGGTTCGTGCCGCGGTCGGCGCGTTGTTGCCGGTGGGCGTGGGGAGCTGGCTCCCCTGGCCCGTCAGGGGCGCCAGCGGGGGGCGTAGCCGGGGCGGTCGGCGTAGGGCAGGCCGAGCAGGGCGCGGGTGGGGCAGCCGCGTTCGTCTTCGGGTGGGTAGCTCTCTCCCAGCTCGTCGCAGGGGCCGTGGCCGGTACCGCAGTGGTGGTGGGCGGTGAGCAGGCGGGTTTTGAGTTCGCATTCGCGGAAGCCGCGGATGGGGGTGATCAGGCAGGGGTGGTGGGTGCCGGTTTCGGCGTCCTGCCTGGCTTGGCGCAGCAGTTCGAGGTCGATGTCCAGCTGGCGGCGCAGGAACTGGGCGAACCGGTCCATCTGTCGCTCCCCTGGTGTCCGCGGTGGTGGTCGGTCATGGGCAGGGACGTGGTGGCGGCGTGGTGATGACGGTGATCGCCCGGTGGTGATTTGTTGTCGGGTTGGTGGCGGGTTGTCGCCAAGAATTCCCGTGTCCGGGGTCGGGTTCCTAGGGTCGGCGCTGATCTGATCGTCGGATTTGCGGGAGTTCGGCATGGTGTTGCGCGGTGTTCAGGTGGCGCGTCGGGTGTTGCTGGCCGGTGGGCTGGCGGCCACGGCCGTGGGGGTCACGGGGGTTCCGGTGTGGGCGTCGTCGCGGCGCGCGGCGCCGGAGATCGCCTCGACCTCGGAGTGGGGTGCGCGGGAGCCGAGTTCTCCGGTGCAGGTGCTCGACCAGCGGCCGGTGAAGATCGTGGTGCACCACACCGCGACGCCCAACAGCGAGGACACCTCGCAGGAGCACGCGGTGTCGCTGGCGCGGCAGATCCAGGACTACCACATGGATTCCAACGGCTGGATCGACACCGGGCAGAACTTCACCAACTCCCGGGGTGGCTGGTTGCTGGAGGGGCGGCACAAGAGTTTGTCGGTGCTGGAGTCGGGTGATCAGCACGTGCTGGGTGCGCACGCCGGGGAGCAGAACTCGGTGTCGTTGGGCATCGAGAACGAGGGCACCTACACCGAGGCGTCGGTGCCGGGGGCGTTGTGGGATTCGCTGGTGGAGTTGTGCTCGTACATGGTGTCCCAGTACGGGATCGAGCCGGGTGAGATCTACGGGCACCGGGATTTCATGGCCACCGAGTGCCCGGGTGATGTGCTCTACGCGCGGTTACCGGAGTTGCGGGAGGAGGTGGGTGCGGCCGTGGGCAGGGCGGTGGTGCAGCCTGCGGTGTGGCCGTTGTTGAGGCCGGGCGTGGCGGGTCCGCGGGTGACGGCGTTGCAGTTGTTGTTGCGTGCCCGGGGTGAGTCGGTGCCGGTGGACGGGGTGTTCGCCGGTGCCACGCAGCAGGTGGCTGGCCGGGTGGCTGGTGAGCTGGGGGCCGTGGGCAGGTCGTGCTCGGCGACGCGGGTGCCGGAGCCGGGGTTGTTCGGTGGTCGTGGTTGGGATGGTGTGGTGCCGGTGCTGGGCGCGGGTTCGTCGGGTGATGCGGTGCGGGCTGCGCAGGCGTTGTTGGTCTCGGCTGGCCGGTACGTGCCGAGTGGTGCTCGTTTCGCTGATCGGATGGTGGTGGCGGTGCGGGAGTTCCAGGCTTCGGTGGGGTTGCCGGTCAGTGGTGTGGTGGACCGGGCGACCTGGTTGCGGTTGCTGGCCTGACCCGGCTTGCGGGAGGGGTCTTCGTCGCGGTTCCACCCCTTGCGGTGGTGCAGGGTGGAGCACTCCTGAGCACCGGCCAGTTCTTCCGGAGCTGCGGCGAGCCGCGAGGTGGTCAGTCGAGGGCGTGGGTGCGGCAGGTCTGCTGGATCTCGTCGGACAGTTCGGGCTGGACGTGGCTCACTGCGCGGGCGGGGGCCATCGCCCCTACGAGTCGGCTGAGCAGCAGCACCGCGCGCTTCCGCGCCTTTTGTGGGGTGATCTCCCCTTGGTGTTCGCGGGCGAACTCCTCGGCGAAGGCGGTGAGGTAGCCCTCTGCGCCGGCTGCGTAGGCGTTCTGGACGGTTTCGCTGTGCCGTCCGGCGTCGGTGAAGAGGGAGGCGGAGGGGCAGCCGCCGTCCGAGGCGTGCGGTGGGCGGTTCGTCGTTGGAGGCGCTCTCTCATGGAGCGGGCACTGACGGTGCAGGGCATGTCGATACTGCGCTAGATGAGCGGCAGCGCCAGGGAGAGGGCCCAGGACGTCGCCTTCGCCCAGGACCTGGCGCAGAGCACGCCGGAGCTGCTTGAAGTCGCGGCCAGCTACGATCTCGTGGACTTCAGGGCGGTGGTCGGCACGCGCGCCGCCCGGCCAAGAGTGGAGCCGTCCTGCTCGCCACACCGCCGATGGCCGACTCCGGACGGGGGCGCCCGATGAGGAGAAGACCTCGTCGTGCGCGGTCAACTGGCCGCAGGCCCCGGACGTCATCGCCGGGCTCCCCGCCTGGACGGAACCGTTGTCTTCGACGCCACCAACCAGTTCGCCTCCCCTGCCCCGACTCCGGAGACCGCCGACCTGGGCGGCCTCACCGGGAGCGAGTACGTGGCCTCCCTGCTTCCCGGCGCACGTGTGGTCAAGGCGTTCAACGCCCTCTACGTGCAGTTCATCGCACCCGATCCCCGCCATGAGGCGGGGCGGCAGGTGCTGTGCCTCGCCGGGGACGGCGCCGACGCCGAGGACACCGTGAGTGACGTGGTCTCCGAGTTCGGTTTCGCCCCCGTCGACCTCGGAACGCTGCGCGAGGGCGGACGCCTCATCCAGCTCGGCGGCCCCCTGTCCGCCCTCCACACCTGGATCACGCGGCAGGTCGCGGGGTGTGGCAGCTGCACCAGCGTGTTGGTGATCTCGGTCTGCCGCGCACCCAGCACCACACCGCCAGCAGCTCCTGCCGTGCGGCCCGCAGCTCCGACGGCAGAACCCGACCGTGTCGCGCCGGTCTGGTTACCCGCCACTCCCCTAGTCGTGTGGTTCCGGGCTCGGCTCACCGGAGCTTCGGGAGCACAGGGCCAGCACCGGGCGGTGGTGGGTCTGCTCAGGTGGTGCGGGTGAAGCGCAGGGTGCGGATTTCGAAGGGGCGCAGCCGGATGTCGAGGGCGTCGGTGGGGGCCTCGGGTTCGGCGAGGGGCCGTTCGAGCAGGTCGGTGCGGGTGACGGCGGTGGCTGGGAAGGAGATGGTCAGGCGGGTGTGGGCGCGGCCGCCGCGGGACTCGTACAGGCGGACCACGAGGTCGCCGCTGCGGTCGTCGGCGAGTTTGACGGCTTCGACGATGACGGCGTCGTTGTCGACGGTGATCAGGGGTGCGACGGTGCGGGAGCCGAGGGTGGTGCGTTCGGGCAGGTTGAGCTGGTAGCCCTCGCGGACGGCGTCGCTGATGTCGGCTCCGGCCAGCAGGGCGTAGCGCAGGCGGTGGTGGCCGTGGTCGGTGTGCGGGTCGGGGAAGCGGGGTGCGCGCAGCAGGGAGAGCCGGACGGTGGTGGTGGTGCCGTCGGGTCGGGTGTCGCGGGTGACGTCGTGGCCGTAGGTGGAGTCGTTGAGCAGGGCGTGGCCGTAGCCGGGTTCGCCGACGTGCAGGTAGCGGTGGGCGCAGATCTCGAACTTGGCGGCGTCCCAGGAGGTGTTGGTGTGGGTGGGGCGCATGACGTGGCCGAACTGGGTTTCGGCGGCGGAGCGGTCGGCGTGGATGTCCAGGGGGAAGGCGGCTTTGAGGATCTTTTCGGTCTCGTGCCAGTCGATGTCGGTGGTGATGTCGACGCGGCGGGTGTGGGCGGGCAGGCTGATGTGCTGGGTGAGGGTGGAGTCGCCGAAGCTGCGGCGGATGTGGACGGTGTGCTCGTCGGTGGTGATCTCCTCGACGTCGGTGAGGTCGTGGACCTGGTGGCGGTAGAAGTTGTCGAGGTCCCAGGCGTCCCAGGCGTTGGGGTGGTCGGGGTGCAGCTGCAGCAGGTTGCCGGGCGCGGCGAGGGCTTCGCGTTCGGCGGCGTGGTCGTAGACCGAGGTCAGCAGGCCGTGTTGGTCGATGGTGACGCGCAGCAGTCCGTTGTCGAGGGTGGTGGTGCCGTCGGGGTGGCGGGTTGGGGTGGGTGGGGTGGTGTGCTCGCCGGTGGCCGCGCCGAGGGCGGGTACGCCGTGGCGGGTGTGGGGTGCGGCGTTGAAGGTGATGGGGTGCGCGGGTGGGCCGGCGAGGGCTTGTTGGGCTTGGGTGGTGATGGTGTCGAGTTCGGCGGCGACCCGCTGGTAGGTCTGCTGGGCTTCGCGGTGGACCCAGGCGATGGAGGAGCCGGGCAGGATGTCGTGGAACTGGTGCAGCAGGACTTGCTTCCACAGCCGGTCCAGGTCGTCGTGGGGGTAGTCGCGGCCGGTGGCGATGGTGGCGGTGGCGCACCAGAGTTCGGCTTCGCGCAGGAGGTGTTCGCTGCGGCGGTTGCCCTGCTTGGTCTTGGCCTGGGAGGTGTAGGTGCCGCGGTGGAATTCCAGGTAGAGCTCGCCGGACCAGACTGCGGGGCCGGTGTGGTCGGCTTCGGCGGCGGTGAAGAACTCGGCGGGGGTGTCCAGGCTGACGCGTGGGGAGCCTTCCAGGTTGGCGGTGCGGGCGGCGCGGGCGAGCATGTCGCGGGTGGGTCCTCCCCCGCCGTCGCCGTGTCCGAAGGGCAGCAGGGAGCGGGTGGCGTGGCCGTGTTCGGCGAAGTTGCGCTGGGCGTGGGCGAGTTCGGCGCCGGTGATCTCGGCGTTGTAGGTGTCGGCGGGTGGGAAGTGGGTGAAGATGCGGGTGCCGTCGATGCCTTCCCACCAGAAGGTGTGGTGGGGGAAGCGGTTGGTCTGGTTCCAGGAGATTTTCTGGGTGAGGAACCAGCGGGATCCGGAGGCGGCGATGAGCTGCGGGAGCGCGGCGGAGTAGCCGAAGGAGTCCGGTAGCCAGACCTCCTGGGTGTCGATGCCGAATTCGTCGAGGTAGAAGCGCTTGCCGTGGATGAGTTGGCGGGCCAGGGCCTCGCCGCCGGGCATGTTGGTGTCGGATTCGACCCACATGCCGCCGACCGGTACGAACTGCCCGGTGTGGACGAAGGTGCGGACGCGGTCGTAGAGCTGCGGGTGGTGTTGCTTGAGCCAGGCCAGTTGTTGGGCTTGGGACATGGCGAAGTGGAAGTCGGGGTGGGTGGCCATCAGGGTGGTGACGTTGGCGACGGTGCGGGCGACCTTGCGGACGGTTTCGCGCAGTGGCCACAGCCAGGCGGAGTCGATGTGGGCGTGGCCGACGGCGGAGAGGGTGTGGGCGCTGGGGTGGGCGGGGGTGGCCAGCACGTCGGCGAGTTCGGCGCGGGCGGCGGGTGCGGTGGCGGAGATGTGGTGCAGGTCGAGGCGGTCGAGCATGCGTTCCAGGGCGCGCAGGATCTGGTGGCGGCGGGGTGAGTCGGTGGGCAGTTCCCGCATCAGCTGGTTGAGCACGTCGGTGTCGTGCACCAGTTCGTGGACCTCTTCGTCGAGGAGGGCCAGGTCGGCGCGGCGCAGCACGTACAGCGGGGGTCCGGGTTCGGTGGGGCGTTCGCCGAGGTCGGTGGGTTGGAAGCCGTGGGGGCCCAGGATGATGGGGTTGGCGGCGGCTTCGACGTAGAAGGTGCGGGTTTTGCCGGCGCTGTTGCGGCCCAGCGGTAGGTGGGTGTTGCGGGGGTGCAGGCCTTTGATGGGGGTGCCGTCGGGGGTGTGGGCGAGGCCTTCGCACTGGAAGCCGGGGCGGTCGTCGTCGAAGCCGAGGTCGATGAGGACTTCGGCGGTGCGGCCGTCCCAGTGCTCGGGGACGGTGGCGGTGATGCGGAACCAGCTGGTGCCCCACGCCGGTCCCCAGGGTTGGCCGGTGCTGGTGGGGGTGTAGTCGGCGCGCAGGGCTTCGGTGACGTCGACGGGTTCGCCGGGCACGTGCCAGACGGCGATGTCGCAGGGGGTGGCGTCGCGGTGCTGGGCGGGGCGCAGTCGTTCGGCCAGGACGCGGTCGAGGCGTTGTTCGACGATGTGGCGGTCGTCGTGCATGGCTGCTCCCGGAGGGCTCGCGGGTGTGATGCTGATCATGGTGGCACACCGTCGGGGTGGGTGGCACCGCCTCGCGGTCGGGCGCGGTTGCCGAGTGGGTGGGGGGCTCGCATGCTGCGGGGGTCGGGCCTGGTTGGCACGGGAAGGGCGACGTGATGGCGACCTGCGAAGTCTGCGGCAACGACTACTGGATGAGCTTCGAGGTGCACACCACGGGTGGTGGGGTGCACACCTTCGACAGCTTCGAGTGCGCCGCGCAGCGGTTGGCGCCGGTGTGCGAGCACTGCGGGTGTCGGATCCTGGGGCACGGGGTGGAGGCCAGCGGCCGGTTTTTCTGCTGCGCGCATTGCGCGCGCCGGTCGGATGTGGCGGTGGCTCAGGACCTCCGGGACACCGTGGGGACGCATCCGGGGTGATGACGCAGGGTCCGGACAGCCCTGTTTGCTTCACCTTTTCGGGTGAAGGAGAGCTGTTCCGATCTTCGTTATCGATACGTTACGAATTGCGTGAAACACCGGGACTACCTGCAACGACATGGCGGGTGAGACGGCCGTTTCCGGTCCGGTTCACGTCGGTTGTCGGGTGCCGGATTTGACAACTGGCGACGAGTCGTCGATTAACCCTCTCGGAGTAGTGGAGGATGCCCCGATGGCAGGTCTGGTTCGCTGGCTGGGCAGCATGGCGCGCGAGATGGAGCGGGCCCGCATGGTGATGCGGCACCCGCAGTCGAGCGTTCAGCGCCAGCGCAACACGCGGGTCTGACACCCGCCCCGCCCGGCTGCGCCCGGGCGGCGTCGAGGCAGCAGGCTGGCGGCGCGCACGCGCCGCGAGCGCAATACCGGGGCACATCGACACGACAACCGGGGCCTGCTGCCAGGACTTGCAGAAGCCTGGGGTCGTGACCACCGGTCACGACCCCAGCGCTGTTGTTCACCCCCCTGCTCCCCCGCGCCGGGTGGGAGGGGCGGGGTTGCTAGTGTGCTGCCGACCGCGCGAGGGACGAGGAGGTGAGACCCATTTCCGCTGTGGCAGATCGGGGGCTCCCTTCCGGACGACCGCGCCGGTGATCGCGTTGGAGCGCCCGACCGGATCGTGTTGAAAGGCGCTCATCATCCTTCCGTCTTCTCTTGATGTGGTGGCCGCGTTGCGCGCGGCCGGTTGTGTTTTCGCCGAGGACGAGGCGGCGCTGCTGCGGCAGGCGGCGCGCGACCACGACGAGCTGGCCGAGCTGGTGGGCCAGCGCGTCTCCGGGCTTCCGCTGGAGCAGGTGCTGGGCTGGGCCGAGTTCTGCGGGTTGCGGATCTCGGTGGCACCGGGGGTGTTCGTGCCCCGCCGCCGCACCGAGTTCCTCGCCGAACAGACCATCGCCCGGACCACACCGGGTTCGGTGGTGGTGGAGCTGTGCTGCGGGGCTGGTGCTGTCTCGGCCGCGGTGCTGGCCGCGTGCCCGCAAGCCGCCGTGCACGCCGCGGATGTCGACCCGGCCGCGGTGGCCTGCGCCGCGGCGAACCTGCCCGGCGCCACCCACGTCGCCCAGGGCGATCTGTACGCCCCACTTCCCCACCGGCTGCGGGGTCGGGTGGAGGTCCTGGTGGCCAACGCCCCCTACGTGCCCACCGGCGAGGTGGGCCTGATGCCGCCGGAGGCTCGCCTGCACGAACCGGCGGTGGCCCTGGATGGTGGCCTCGACGGTCTGGCCGTCCAGCGGCGGGTGGCCGCCGAGGCACCGCGGTGGCTGGCCCCCGGCGGCACCGTGCTGATCGAGACCAGTCGCCGCCAGGCCCCGCTCACCGCTGATCTGCTCGCCACCGCGGGCCTGGTGCCCTGGGTGCTGCACTGCGCCGACCGCGACGCCACCGTCGTCACCGCCACCGCAGACTCCTGAGTGGACCGCGCGCGCTTCACCTCCCGGTGCCCGTACTCCCGGTGTTGCGCGATTTCCCCGGGAACCGCGTTCTGCGCGCCGCCGCACGGCAGACGAGGGGCCTGCGCCGAGGGCGGGTGAACTCTGGCCTTCGATGATGAGCGGGTGCGTGCGGCCGAAGGCGTGGCGGCCGGGGGGTTCGGCCGGGGCCCTGCGCGTGGTGGGAGCTGAGCAGGTCAGCTTGTGCGGGTCAGGTCGCGGGCCATCCGGTGCGGGCGATGACCTCGTCGGTGGCCTGCTCGGCTGTGCGGTGGGTGGTGTCCACTCGGAGGGTGCCGAGGTTGGTTCGCTCCAGGTCCGGGGCCTGCGCGGCTGCGGTCTCGGCGACGCCGGGCGGCCCGCACAACCACAGCACGGGGATCTTCCTGCGGTCGGGGGTGGTGGGCACGAGCAGGCATTGTTTCCCCGCCACCCCAGGGGTGTCGAGCGGTTTTCGCGGTGGTGGGTCAGGTGGTGGTCTCGTCGAAGCGGCGCAGTTCGGGGTTGCGCAGCGCCACCCACGCGATGCCCGCCGCGCACAGCAGCCCGCCTGCGCAGGAGGCGACCGCCGCGCTGGTGGTCTCGGCGACCAGCCCGGCGCGGAAGTTGCCCAGGTCGGGGCCGGAGGCGCCGACGATGTGCTCCACGGCCGAGACCCGGCCGCGGTGGCTGTCGGGGGTGGCCAGCTGCACGATCGCCGCGCGGGTGATCACTGAGGTGGTGTCGGCGGCACCGGCCACGGCCAGGCAGGCCAGCGCCGCCCACGGCGAGGTCGCCAGCCCGAACGTGGCCAGCGCCAGCCCCCACACCGCCGCGGCGGCGAGCATCACGGCACCGGGTTTGCGGGCTCGGGTGATGGTGCCCGAGGCCGCGCCCGCGGTGATCCCACCGACGGCCACCGCGGTGAACAGCAGCCCCAGGGTGCGCGGGTCCCCGCCGAAGCGCTGCTCGTTGATCAGCGGGAACAGTCCGACGGGCATGGCCAGCACGGTGGCCATGACGTCGGTGAGCAGTGCTCCGCGCAGCACCGGGGTGGTGGCGATGAACCGCCAGCCGCGCCAGATCGCCTGGGCGCCGGGCCGGGTGGGCTGCCCGTCCGGGCGCATCGAGGGCAGCCGCGCCACCCCGTGCAGCACCGTGGTGAAGGCCGCCGCGTCGAGCAGGTAGCAGGCGCTGGCCCCCCACTGCGCCAGCAGAACCCCGGCCAGCGCCGGTCCCAACAGCAGGGCGATCTGGAAGCTGAGGTTGACCAGCGCCACGCCCGCGCGCACCAGGGCGGTGGGCAGCAGGCGGGGCACGAACGTCCGGCGGGCGGGCGCGCCCAGCCCGCTGCCCGCGGCGTTGAGGGCCACCAGCGCCAGCAGCCCCCACTGCGAGGAGAGGTCGGTCAGGCCGTGCAGGGCCAGCAGCACCACGGCGGCGAGCTGCGCGGTGGTGGCGGTGAGCACCAGGGTGCGCCGGTCCAGCGCGTCGGCCAGGGTGCCGCCGATGAGGCCGACGCCTGTCATCGCCAGGGCCTGCACCAGTCCGACCGCGCCCACCGCGACCGGGCTGGCGGTCAGCTGCCACATCTGGAACAGCACCGCGACCACGGTGAACTGCCCGCCCAGCGCGGAGACGACCCCGGCCCACCACAGGCGGCGGAAGGCGGGGCTGGTGCGCAGTGGCCGGGTGTCGACCAGCCGGTCGAGCAGGTTCACCAGGGTGGGAGGTGGTCGGCGATGCGGTCGCGGAACCGGCGCCGGTCCAGGGCCTGCCGTAGGTCGGCCACCGCGCGGCTGAGCGCGTAGGGGATCTCGTCCTCGAGCTCGCGCAGGGCCTCTTCGGTGGCCCGCCACTCGGCTTGCAGCAGCGGCAGGAGCTGCCGGGCGCGGTCGGTGAGGGTGACCTGGCGGGTGCGGGCGTCGGTTCCGGTCACCGAGCGCACCAGGCCTTCGCGGCGCAGCGCGGCCACGGTCTGGCTCATCGCCGAGTGGGTGACCTCCAGGGCGTCGGCGAGTTCGCGGATGCTCATGGCCCCGCGGTGGCCGAGCCGGACCAGCGGCCCGACGAACCGCGGCCGCACCCCGGTGACGCCGCGCTGGGCGTAGAACTGGTCGATGTCGTCTTCGAGGTCGCGCAGCAGCTGCCGCAGTGGCTGCCAGACGCTGACGTCCTCGGTGGGATCGGGCGGCACCCCCCGAACATAACAGCACTTGTACAAGCGCTGTCAGGTCTGTTCGGGGGGGATCACGTGGCCGTGGGTGCGCGCGGGGTGATCCGCGCGCACCCACGGCCTCAGCCCAGGGCGGCGCGGTGCTTGCGGGCCAGCTGGGTGTAGTGCTCGGCGGAGAGCTTGAGCGCGTCCTGCTCCTCGGTGGTCAGCTCCCGGCGGACCTTGGCGGGAGTCCCGGCGACCATCGACCCGGGCGGCACCTCGGTGCCCTCCAGCACCACCGCTCCGGCGGCCACCAGCGACCCGGCGCCGATGCGGGCACCGTTGAGCACCACCGCACCCATCCCGATCAGGCAGCCCGCCCCCACGGTGCAGCCGTGCAGGACCGCCTGGTGGCCGACGGTGACCCCCTCGGCGATCTGGGCGGGGAAACCGGGGTCGGCGTGCACCACGCAGCCGTCCTGGATGTTGCTGGACTCCCCGACGCTGATGTCGGCCATGTCGCCGCGCAGCACCGCGTTGTACCAGACGCTGGATGCCGCGGCCAGCCGCACGCGCCCGATCAGCGCCGCTCCCGGGGCCACGAACGCCTCCGGGTCCAGCTGCGGGCTGATGCCGTCGACGGCGAGCGTGGTGGGGCCTGGGTTCACGTGTCCTCCTGTGCTTGTCGTTGCCGCCGCAGCCACTGCAGCGCTTCTTCGGTGTGCCCGTCCACCCTGGTCTCGATGCCCTCGAGGAAGGTCCGGTCGCCGTGGACGGCCAGCTCGGCCAGCACCGCCTCGGGGTCCCCGGCGTCGATGGTCTCCAGCAGCCGCTGGTGGCGGGCCACGTCCTGGCCCAGGCCCTCCCGGTCCTGGCGGGCCTTGCGGTTGAGCGCCATGGACAGCATCAGCTGCAGCTGCAGCGACCGGTAGGCCTCCTCCAGCCGCTGGTGGCCGGACAGGCCCACCACCGCGACGTGGAAGGCGAACGAGAACTCCAGGAACGCCGCCTGGTCACCGATCTCGGCGGCCTCGCCCATCCGCTGCAGCGCCTGCCGACAGCGCCGCATCCGCGCCGCCTCGCGCACCGGCACCCCCAACCGCACCGCCAGGGTCTCGAACTCCGCGCGCAGCGTGCAGATCTCGTAGATGTCGTGCAGCGTCAGCGGGGTCACGATCACACCCTTGCGGGGCACCTGCCGCACCAGGCCTTCGCGTTCGAGCACCCGCAGTGCCTCGCGCAGCGGGGGTCGGCTGATGCCCAGTTCGCGGGTCAGCCGGTTCTCCACGATGCGCTGCCCGCACCGCAGCTCACCGCCGATGATCATGCGGCGCAGGGTCGCGGCGGCCAGTTCCACCAGGCTGGGTGGGCCGACGATGCTGGGGGCGCGCACCGCCGGGGTGTCGTCAACAGATCCGGTCACGACCGGCAGTGTCTCCTTCCGGTGCCGGGCTGTGGGCGGTCTTCGCGGGCGGCTGGTCCACCCGGAGCAGCCTCGGCGATCAACCTTGTCAGCTCCGACCTGACTGCTTGCAGACACAACGCGGTGATGCCGATCACGGTATCCGGCCCTCGCCGCTCTCAGGGCGCCGCGCACGATCTCCCGGCCCGCGCAAGGACATGCTGCTGCGTGCCCGGTTGTCCGGCGCCGCCGAAGCCCACGCCGCGGGGTTGCTCACCGAGGTGTGCGAAGTGGACGAACTTTGGGGTCGCCGCGCGGCGGAAGATGCGGGCGAGCAAGGCGGCTGGCCCACGCCCCCGACGGTGAGGAGCTGGTGCGCACCGCGTTCGACAGCCAGGACTTCCAGCACCGGGTGCGGGCGACTCCGCTCCGCTGGCAGGGCCGCTGAGACTAGAGTGATCTCATGCTTTGACGTACCCGAGCACCCCCGCTCCTCCTTCGCCCGCCGCACGAGTTCTTCCGGTGGCGAAGGAGATCCCCCTGATGACTGGTTGCCCCGTGGTCATTCCGGCGGCCTACGCCGCCACCCACCACGAGGTCTTCGGTGACGACCGTTGGCTCGCCGACCTGCCCGCGCTGGCCGAGCAGCAGTTGACTGCCTGGGACCTGCGACCTGACGGCCCGCCCCGGCACGGGATGGTGGCCCTGGTGCTGCCGGTGCGGCGCGCTGATGGCACCCCGGCGGTGCTGAAGCTGCAGCCCGTCACCCCCGACACCGCCGGTGAGCCGCTGGGGTTGCGGGCCTGGGACGGCAACGGCGCGGTGCGCATGCTCGCCCACGACCCCGGTTCGGGCAGCATGCTGCTGGAACGCCTCGGACCCACCGCACTGTCGAGTGCAGCCGATGATGATGCCGCGGTGGGTGTCCTCGCCGGCCTGCTGGCACGCCTGCACGCCACGCCCGCCCCACCGGGCGTGCGGGAGCTGGGCACCATCGCCGCGGCGATGGTGCGCGAGACCCCGCAGGCGTGCGCGCAGCTCAGCGATGCCGAAGCCAGGGTGTTGCGGCGCTGCGCCGACATCGTCACCGACCTGGTCGACGAGCCCGGTGACCGCCTGCTGCACTGGGACCTGCACTACGACAACGTCCTGGCCGCGCAGCGGGAACCGTGGCTGGCCATCGACCCCCAGCCGCTGGTCGGCGACCCCGGCTTCGACCTGCTGCCCGCGCTGGACAACCGCTGGGAGCAGGCGGTGGCCACCGGTGACTTGCCCGCCGCGCTGCGCCGCCGCCTGGCGATCCTCACCGAGGTGCTGGGCCTGGACCGGCGCCGGGCGGTGGGCTGGTCGCTGGCGCGGGTGCTGCAGAACTGCCTGTGGGACGTCGAGGACGGCCACCCCCGCCTCAACGCGGTGCAGACCACCATCGCCGAGACCCTGCTGCCCCTGGCGCCGTGACAGCCTCAGCGCCGCACCGCCAGCAGGTCCGCGATCTCGCGGAAGGCCTCGGCGGTGTCGCCGACCCGCGACGGCAGGCTCCCGGACAGGGCGAGCGTGGCGAAGCCGTGCGCGAGCGACCAAGCGGCCAACGCCGCCCGGTCCGCCTCGGCCTCACCCAGCCCACCCGGAAGCCCGGCGCGCAACGCCCGCGCCGTGGCGGCCCTGGCTGCCCGCAGGTCCGGGTCCTCGGCCCGGCACACCTCGGGCCGCTGCATCACCTCGAAGTGCCCGGGGTGGCGCACGGCGAATTCGACGTAGCGCACCCCCATCTCCCGCAGGTCGGGTGCCGCGGCCAGCAGTTGCGCGGTGAGCAGCTGCTGGCCTTCGGCGGCCAGCGCGGTGAACAGGCCCGGCTTGTCGCCGAAGTGGTGGCGCGGCGCGGCGTGCGAGACCCCCGCGCGGCGGGCCAGCTCGCGCAGGCTCAGCTGCGCCGTGCCGTGTTCGGTGATCATCTCCACGGCCGTCGACAGCAGCGCCGCGCGCAGGTCGCCGTGGTGGTAGGGACGGGCCACCCCCTCATCTTGCCATTGACAAGACCACGCCCGCACCGCCATCTTGTCAACGACAAGATTCCTGATCGGAGGCACCATGACAGCCAAGACCAGCACCGCCCGCCGAATGTGGTGGCTGCTGGAGCCCATCCACGCGGTCCTGTACTACGCACCCGTGGCCTTCGACCACGCCCACCGCCTGGGCTACCCGGTCGCCCAGCGCTGGCCCAGCTACTTCGCCTGGCGTGCCGCGCCACTGGGCGCCATCGACGCCCCCACCGCCACCGCGGCCTTCCACAGCTTCAACCCGCACATGGTCGCCCAGCACATCCCCGCCGCCTGGCACATCGCCACCCCGCACCAGGTCCTGGCCGCACGCCTGTCGGCGGTGGGGGAGTTCTACCGGGACACCCCCGCGCAGCTGAGCACGGCCGCCGCACTCGCCCGCCGGGCCGCCGAAGCCGCCGACACCCACCACCGGCCACTGGCCGCGGCCAACGCCGCCCAGCCCTGGCCCACCGAAGCGCACCTCGTGCTGTGGCAGGCCGCGACGATCCTGCGCGAGCACCGCGGCGACGGCCACCTCACCGCCCTGCGCGAGCACGACCTCGGCCCGCTGGAATCCCTGGTCTCCTTCGCCGCGGTCGGAGCGGCACCACCCGAGGTCTTCGCCAGCCGCGGCTGGAGCCAGCAGCAGTGGGACCAGGCCAGTCAACGCCTGCGCGCCCGCGGCCTCATCGACGCATCAGGCCAGGCCACCGACGCCGGGCACCAGCTCCGCGCGGCAGTGGAGCACCGCACCGACGAACTCGCCGCCGCACCCTGGCGCGCGCTGGGCGCCGACACCACCACCCTCGCGGCCCTGCTGCGCCCGGTGCTCGACACCGTCCTCAGCGCCGGGGTGCTGCCCAGGCAGAGCACCCTGGGCATCGGGCTGCGCCCTCAGCCACCCCAGGTCACGAACCGGTAGTGCAAGCCCGTCGAAGACTCCAGCCACGGCCCGGTCCCATCCGGTGCCCGCCCCACCTGCGGGGCGAAGGTGTCGCCCTCGAAGGGCTCCCGGATCTCGGTGACCACGATCCGGTCCGCCACCGGCAGCGCCGCCCGGTACACCGCCGCACCGCCCATCACCCACACGTCCCCCGACGCCGCGGCCAGCGCCCGCTCCAGGTCGGCGAAGGTCTCCGCCCCCTCCTGCGGGGTGCGCGAGAGCACCAGGTTGCGCCGCCCCGGCAGCGGCCGGAACCGCGGCGGCAACGACTCCCACGTGCGCCGCCCCATCAGCACCGTGGCCCCCTGGGTCACCGACCGGAAGTGCCGCAGGTCCTCCGGCAGGTGCCACGGCATCGTCCCGTCCCGGCCGATGACCCCGGTCACCGACTGCGCCCAGATCAGCCCGATCACACCGCCACCGGGGCCTTGATGCCGGGGTGCGGGTCGTAGCCCTGCACCGAGATGTGCTCGTAGGTGTAGTCGAACAGGCTCTCCGCCGGGGCCAACCGCAACGTCGGGAACGGCCGCGGCTCCCGCGACAGCTGCGTGCGCACCTGCTCCACGTGGTTGTCGTAGATGTGGCAGTCGCCCCCGGTCCAGATGAAGTCACCGACCCGAAGGCCCACCTGCTCGGCGATCATGTGGGTCAGCAGCGCGTAGCTGGCGATGTTGAACGGAACCCCCAGGAACAGGTCCGCGCTGCGCTGGTACAGCTGGCAGGACAGCCTGCCGCCGGCGACGTGGAACTGGAAGAACGCGTGGCACGGCGGCAGCGCCATCCGCGGGATGTCGGCGACGTTCCAGGCCGAGACGATGATCCGGCGCGAATCGGGGTTGTCCCGCAGCGTGCGCAGCACCTCGCTGATCTGGTCGACGTGGCCGCCGTCGGGCGTCGGCCACGACCGCCACTGCGCCCCGTAGACCGGCCCCAGGTCTCCGTCCGGTGCCGCCCACTCGTCCCAGATGCTCACCCCGCGCTCCTGCAACCACCTGACGTTGGAGTCCCCGCGCAGGAACCACAGCAG
This sequence comes from Saccharopolyspora sp. NPDC000359, assembly GCF_040300525.1. Taxonomy (NCBI): domain Bacteria; kingdom Bacillati; phylum Actinomycetota; class Actinomycetes; order Pseudonocardiales; family Pseudonocardiaceae; genus Saccharopolyspora; species Saccharopolyspora sp. NPDC000359. Next base: position 39,235 of record NZ_JBEPDU010000030.1, read on the forward strand.
CTCGTAGGCGATCGAGCGGAAGTGCACCTTCTTGGTGGTGATGAGCGGAAAACCGTCGTCGAGCCGGTAGCGCAGCTGGTGCCCGAAGATCGACCGCGTCCCGGTGCCGGTCCGGTCGTCCTTGCGGGTCCCCGCATCGAGCACGTGGCGGAGGAGGTCTTCGTACTGCGTGTCCGGCATGCCCACGAGCCTAGACGAGCCGCTCCGGCCGTCTGAGGGGCCGCCCGCGCCGACCGACCCGAACCATTCATGAATCGTATTCACATTCTGTGGTGGTTCCGCTACCGTCCCGACCATGACCCTCCGCCGCTGGAGCACCGCCCTGGCCGCACTCACCCTCACCCTCACCACCGCCACCCCCGCCTGGGCCACCGACAACCCCCGCCCCCTCACCGACCTCGACGGCAACCCCCTCATCCCGCACGGCTTCAACAACGGGCACAGCTCCAAGGACTCACCCGACGCCATGCCCTGGACCACCCCCGACGACATCACCGCCGAAGCCGCCAAGATCGGCTCCAACTCCGTCCGCCTGCTCATCTACTGGTCCAAGGTCGAACCCGAACCCGGCCGCTACGACGAGGCCTACCTCGACGACATCACCGACCGCATCGAGGCCTACGACCGCGCCGGCATGCACGTCGTCCTGGACATGCACCAAGACCTGTGGGGCCCCGCCGTCACCGGCACCGGCCGCAACGGCGGCGCCCCCGCCTGGGCCAGCCACTTCGACGGACTCCCCGCCACCCTCCAGGACCCCTGGCCCCTGACCTACCTGCAACCCGGCGTCATGCGCGCCTTCGACCACTTCTGGGGCACCACCGGCCAGCACCCCGAACTCGCCGAGCACTTCACCGCCGCCTGGCGCCACGTCGCCCAGCGCTACGCCACCGACCACCGCGTCCTGGGCTACGACCTGTTCAACGAACCCTGGGGCGGCAGCGTCCCCTGGCCCTTCTTCGAGAAGCACCAGCTCGCACCCCTCTACCAGCGCACCATCGACGCCATCCGCGAAGTCGACCCCACCCACTGGATCCTCGTCGAACCCCAGGCCTTCGGCGTCAACCAGGCACTGGTCCCCTCCGCCCTGCCCGAGCTCACCGACCCCCGCCCCGGCCAACCCCGGCTGGCCTACGCCCCGCACCTCTACCCACTGCTGCTCGACACCGGCCAGACCTACACCGGCATCACCCGCGCCCTGACCCGCGACACCCTCCGCAAGTGGTTCGCCGACAACACCGCCACCGCACGCCGCCTCGGCATGCCCATGGTCATCGGCGAATTCGGCCTCGACGCCAGCCAACCCGGCGCCCTGGACTACGTCGACGACGTGCTCGCCGAAGCCCGCGACGCCGGCGTCGGCTGGTGGTACTGGTCCAACGACCCCGGCACCTGGGGCCCCTACAACCCCGACGGCAGCTGGGCGCCCCTGGCCGACCACCTCGCCACCAGCACCCGCTGCCCCCTCAGCTGCACGCCTCGCTGACCGCCTCCGCCGCGCACCCCCGGCACGCGAACCGATCACCCAACCCCGCCACCGCCAACAACCGCCACACCGCACCGGAACCCGGAACCACCAGCAACCCCACCCCGCGGTGATCCGCGCGCCGCTGCACGTGCAACAACAACTCCACCGCGGCACTGCTGGCGAAGGACACCTCGGACAGGTCCAGCACCACCGACCGCAACGCCGCCGCAGTCAACCGCTGCCGGATCAACTCCGTCAACCTCGGCACCGTGGCCAGGTCGATCTCGCCCCCGATGCGCACCACCACCACACCCGGAGCAGGCCACTCCACCGCCAACCGCAACGCCGACGAGCACCCGTGCCCGATCATCGGATCCACCGGCGCCCGCGGCGCAACGATCGCCGGGCCGCTGCCGGCCCAGGCGACCGGACGCATACCGGATCTGGAGACGATCACACTGCCACCCCCTGAACTCGCGAATCGACGGTCCGACCACGGCCACGGGACCAGAACTCGTCGCTGCGCTCCACGCAAGAGGTGCTCCGTGGCGGCTGCTCAACCGCAACCCCCACCGTAAGAGCCGCCAGCCAACCCAACAAGGCTCGCCACGTTCGTGTGACAACCACGCCCGTGGCCACCACTACCAGCAGCCACCAACCCCACCAAACGACACCCACACCCCTACCGCACCCCACACGACCACAACACAGCGTGACCGCTCAGCCGAACACGCTGTGCCGCTGCACCGGCTGCCCCACCACCTCCACCGCGCCACTCGGCGCCGCGTGCCGACCACCCGACACCGGCTCCCACACCGTCGAGACCCCCAACGACAACTCCCCGTCCACCACGTCCACCGACACCTGGTCCCCCGCCGACACCGCACCACCCAGCACCATCGACGCCAACCGGTTGTCCAACTCCCGCGCGATCACCCGGCGCAACGGCCGCGCCCCGAACTCCGGCTGGTAGCCCCGCTGCACCAACCAGTCCAACCCCGCGTCCGAAACCACCAACCGCACCCCCTTGGCCTCCAGCTGCGCCGCCGTCCGCTCCAGCAGCAACGACGCGATCCGCCGCAACTGCTGCGCCGCCAACGGCCGGAACACCACCACGTCGTCAATCCGGTTGATGAACTCCGGCCGGAAGAACGCCCGCAACTCCTCCAGCACCACCAACGCCGACTCCCCGGCATCAGCACCGGCATCCATGATCCGATCCGCCCCGATGTTCGAGGTCATGATCACCACCACGTTGCGGAAGTCCACCAACCGCCCCTGCGAGTCGGTCAACCGCCCCGCGTCCAACACCTGCAACAACGTGTTGAACACATCCGGGTGCGCCTTCTCCACCTCGTCCAACAGCACCACCGAGTACGGCTGCCGCCGCACCCGATCGGTCAACTGACCAGCCTCCCCGTACCCCACGTACCCCGGCGGCGCCCCCACCAGCCGCGACACCGTGTGCTTCTCCTGGAACTCCCCCATGTCCAACCGCAACAACCGCTGCGCATCCCCGAACAACGCCTGCGCCAACGCCCGCGCCAACTCCGTCTTGCCCACCCCCGTGGGCCCCAGGAACAAGAAGCTGCCGATCGGCCGATCCGGATCGGCCAACCCCGCCCGCGCCCGGCGCACCGCCTCGGCCACCGACGCCACCGCCGCGTCCTGCCCCACCACCCGCGACCGCAGCTGCTCCTCCAACCCCAACAACCGCTCCACATCCGCCGCGCTGACATCGGCCACCGGGATCCCGGTCCGCGAGGCCACCACGTCGGCCACGTCGTCAGCCACCACCGTCGGCTCGAACACCGCCGACTCCCGCACCTCACCACCACGCCGCAACCGCACCCGCGAGCACGCCTGGTCCAGCAAGTCCACCGCCTTGTCCGGCAGGAACCGGTCCGCGATGTAGCGCTGCGACAACTCCGCCGCCGCCGCCAACGCCGAATCGTCGATGCGCACCCGGTGGTGCCGCTGGTAGCGCTCCCGCAACCCCTCCAGCACCACCACCGTGTCCGCCACCGACGGCTCGTCCACCATGATCGGCGCGAACCGGCGCTCCAACGCCGGATCCTTCTCCACGTGCTTACGGTACTCCTCGACCGTCGTCGCCCCGATCAACCGCAGCTCACCGCGCGCCAACGCCGGCTTGAGCATGGTGCCCGCATCCATCGACCCCTCACCGGCACCCGCCCCCACGATGCTGTGCAACTCGTCGATGAACACCAGCACGCTGTCCCGGTTCGCCCGGATCTCGGCCATCACGTCCCGGAACCGCTGCTCGAACTCACCCCGGTACTTCGCCCCGGCCACCATCCCGGCCAGGTCCAGCGACACCACCCGCACGTCGGCCAGCGACCACGGCACCGCGCCCTCGACGATCCGCCGGGCCAGCCCCTCCACGATCGCGGTCTTGCCCACCCCCGGATCACCCACGAACACCGGGTTGTTCTTCGACCGCCGCCCCAGCACCTCGATCGCCTGCTCGATCTCGGCGTCCCGGCCCACCACCGGATCCAACCGGCCAGCCCGCGCCAGCTCGGTCAGGTCCAGCCCGAACTCGTCCAACCGCGGCGTCACGCTCAACACCGACCCAGCCCCACCCCGATCACCCAACTCGATCGCCCGCGCCAACGCCCGACCCGCCACCGAATCCGCATCCGCCGCCAGGCCCAGCACCACGTGCCGCGCCCCGACCACATCAGCACCTTCGCCCAACGCCTGCTGGTAGGCCCCCAGCAGCGCCCGCCGCGCCGCCGAGGACAGCACCGGCCGCCCCGCGCCCGACAACTCCTGCCCGACCACCGCCGAGCGCACCGCCGCAGCCAGCTCCTCCACCCGGACCCCGGAGGACACCAGCAGCTCGGCCGTCGCCGGGACCTGCGTCACCGCCCACAGCAGGTGCGCGCTGTCCAGCTCCCGACCACCCCAGTCCACAGTGGCCCGAACCGCCTTCGACACCACCTCGTGCGCCTGCTCGTCGAGCAACGAGCCCAACGTGAACGAGCGCTCCGCGGCCACCGCCCCGTCCGCCCCGGAGAGCACCTCGCTGAACAGCGAGTCGAAGGCGGCAGAGGAATCTCCGACACTGCCGCGAACCACCGGGCCACCTCCACACCACACGCACCAGCCCCGCCCGCGCACCCCCAACACCGGAGAGCCGCGGACCAGCACAACTCGATCACCGCAGCCGCGATGCAAGCACCAACATACTGAGCAGCCCGGCGGGGCCGAGCACACCCACCCGGCTGCGCCGCACCGCCGGGCTCAGCTGGCCCGCTTCTGCGCCTGCTCGATCGCCTCCGCCAACCGGGTCAGCTCCTTGCCGATGTGCGACAACCGCTCCGCCATCACGCTCGCGTGCCCCGACAGCGGGCCAACGTGCCCAGCCGCCCGCAACCACTCCGTGACCCCGCCGACCCCGGCGGACATGCCTTCCACGGTCAGCGAGAACCCGCGCATGACCCGCTCGATCTCCGGCACGTCGTGCGGCACCGACGGGTCCCGCAACCGCTCGCCCAGCGCCACCGTCGCCTCGCCCACCTGCCAGGCGACCTCGGCCGAGTACCCCTGCTCGCCGGCTTCCTCACCCCGTCTCGTCCCCGACCGCCGAGGTGGCGCGTGCCTACCCGCCTGCGACGGCGTGCTCTCGGAATGCCCAGCGGAAGTCATAGCGACCCAATCAACCCGAAACCGATGCCCAACTCCACCCCGACGCGCCCGAAGACCCCCAACCGGTGGCGGCGAACCACCCGATCCCCAGCCTCCGCAACGCAGGAGCAGGTGCAGGGAGGTTATCGCGTCGGCGCGGGGGTTGGTGCGAGCCGATCCGGAGGAATGAATTTGGCGTCCACTGAAACCAGGGAGATGACCAAAGTCAAGACCCGGGGGTCGACGTCCACCCCGGTCAAGATCGCTGCCGAGGCTCTCCACCCCTGGCCGTCGCGCCGAAGCGGGCTCACCGTACCCTGCTGCGCGGCACGGGTGACATAGTCCACCGTCACCGCCGCGGCGGGCACCTCGTTGCGCCGCCCCTCCCCTCCAACGACGGCGGGACGCTCCCCCATCCCCGGCCGGATCGTCAAGGCCAGCGAGGTCTCCTCCCGCGACTCAGGAAACGCCCTTGGCCCGGGGAGTGCCTCGCACACCGAGGCTGCCAGTGGCCCGAATGGTCACGATGTCCTCCGCGGATGTCGTCGCATCCTGGTCGATGCGGTGTTGTGGTGGTGCTCGAGCATGACCGGGGTGCATGAAGTGAAATAATTTCGGTTAACGCTGAAACCACAGACGCAAATGATTCTCGCAAGGATGTTCCGGAGCTCCTCGCTGCTAGTGGGGCTCAGGCGAACTCGGCGAGAATGTCGTGGATCTCCTCGTCCGTCGTCGCCCGGAAGTTGCGGTACCACTGCCCCACCGCGGCGAAACCGACCGGCTGCAGCACGCACACCACCACGTCGGCCTCCTCGCGCAGCGCCGCCACCGCGTCCGGAGCACCCACCGGCACCGCGAGCACCACATTGCGCGGATCGGACTCGCGCAGCATCCGCACCGCCGCCCGGGCCGTGGCACCCGTGGCCAGGCCGTCGTCGACCAGCACCACGTCGCGGCCAGCCAGCGGCAGCGGCTCACCTCGCTGGAACAGCTGCTCCCGCCGCCGCGCCTCGGCCCGCTCGCGCTCGCAGGCCGCCCGCAGGGTCTGCTCGTCCAGATGGAACGCGCGCACCAGGTGCGGGTCGTAGCTGGCCGGGCCATCGGCGGTGACCGCCCCCACCGCCAGCTCCGGCTGGCTCGGGGCACCGATCTTGCGCGCCACGCACACCCGCAGCGGCGCCCCCAGCGCCCGCGCGACCTCCGCCGCGACCGGCACCCCACCGCGGGCCAAGCCGAGCACGACGGGATCAACCAGCTCCAAACCGCTCAGCCGCTGGGCCAGAACCCGCCCGGCGTGCCGACGGTCGGTGTAACCGGCGGTGGTCCGCTCCGGGAAACCCATGCGAGGCATCGCTCGCCTCCCGTCCGCCGCGCACGTGGTGCACGGCAGCAATCGGGAAATCCGCTCAACCCGATGATGCCCGCCCCCACCCCCGGGCGAAACCCCGCAGCGCAGGTCAGCTGCGGAACCCCGAGACCCGCAGGACCCGCAGCCGGTTCAGCGCCGCGGCCAGCTCGAAGCGGCGCGGCACCGCGAAGTCACCGACGTGGCGGTCGTCGACCGCGGCCACCCCGCGCTCGGCGACCTCGGCCGCGAAGACCTCCAGCACCTCGGCCACCGTGCGCGAGCCGTCGAGCACCCCGCGCCGCGCCAAGCTGACCAGCGCCAGCCCGATCCCGGTCACCTGCGTGGGGTCGACCAGCTGCTCCACCCCACGCAGCTCCACAGTGGACTCGCCCAGGGTCAGCGCGTCCACTCCGCGGGCGCGGACCTTGGGCCGCTCGGCGGGGATCGACCGCGGGTCCACCACCCGGTGGCGCACCGGCGGGTAGGTCTCGGCCTCGGAGTGGCGGCCGGTGGGCTGGGCGGCCAACTGCTTGGCCCGGTCGGTCACGTCGTGCGCGCGGTAGGCGTCGAGCATCACCACCTGGTCGGCGACGTCCACGTAGTCCCCGGAGCCACCCATCACCAGCACCGTGGACACCCCGTGGGCGGCGCGCAGCGGGCGGATCAGGTCCACGAACGGCGTCAGCGGCTCGGCGGACTTGGCCACCAGCTCCTGCATCCGGGCGTCCCGGATCATCAGGTTGGTGGCCGCGGTGTCCTCGTCGACCAGCAGGACCTTGGCTCCGGCCTCCACCGCCTCCACGATCGCCGCGGCCTGCGAGGTCGAGCCGGAGGCGTTGTCGGTGGAGAAGTCGGTGGTGTCGGCCCCGGTGGGCAGGTGGCTGACGAACGGGCTGACGTCCACCCGGTGCACCCGCCGCCCGTCCTCGGCGCGGATCTTCACCGTCTCCTCGCGGCAGGCCACCAGCTCGCGGCCGTCACCGGGCACGTGGTCGTAGACGCCGAACTCCAGCGCCCGCAGCAGCGTCGACTTGCCGTGGAACCCGCCACCGACGACCAGTGTGATCCCCTCGGGCACGCCCATCCCGGTCACCCGGCCCCGGTTGGGCAGCTCCACCGCCACCCGCATCGACTCCGGCGACTCGAAGGGCACCCCGTCGACCAGCGGCCGCTCGTCGACCCCGCTGCGCCGCGGCAGCACCGCCCCGTCGGCGACGAACGCGATCAACCCCAGCTCCGGCAGCTGGCGCCGCAACGCGTCGGTGTCCTCCACCGACTCCACGAACTCGCTCACCCGCGCCTGGTCCGCGGTGGCCCAGCGCAGCGCGGTCTCGACCACCTCCGGCAGCTCGTCGCACAGCGCCCGCTCGGCCGCTCGGCCGTCGATGGTGCGGCCGCGCCCCGGCAGGTCGATGCCCAACCGCAGCACCACCTCCCCGTCGACCACCTGGCAGGCCGAGCGGTCCAGCACCTGCTGGCGACCGGCGTCGACCCGCAGCCGGCTGTCGCGCAGCCGCTGGTGCGCGGCCCGCACCAGGTACCCGGCCAGCGCCCGGGCCCGCACCGGCCCGCGCCACAACTGCGCCGGGAACCCGGCCACCGGGTCGGCGACGCGGACCTCGCAGCGGCTGGCCGGGGCGTAGGGGTCGGGTTGGACCTTCTGGACCTCCAGGGTGAACCCGCCGAAGGACCACCGGCCCCGCAGGGCCTTGTAGCGGCCGTAGCTCGCGCCGTGCGCGGCCCGCAGTTCCTGCCGCAGCGCCTGCTCGTCCCCGCGCTCACCCCCGGCGAACTCGCGATCATCCGGTCGCCGCCGATACCCGCGCCGCCCCGGTCCGGGGCCACCCGCTCGTTGTGCCATGCCCGAGACCTACCTGACCGCGGCGCGATTCTCCAGTCGGGAGACCTGCGTCACGCCACACCACTGTGGACTGCAACCACCGGGCAAATCCGGCGAATCGGCGCGTCGGAGCACAGCGGTGCCCCGGGGGCCGCGTTATTCTCCGATCACCAGAAGATCCTCATCCCCCGCCGGTCCAACGGCCCGGCTCCGATCGACGTTCCGCGTCGGTGAGGAGGCGAGTTCAGTGCGACGTTCGTTCGGCAAGAACCACCGGCGTTCCCGGTCCACCGGTGGTCCACGTAGGACATCCGGGCTGCTGGCCGCGTTGGTCACCGCGGCCGCGTTGATCACCGGGACCGCCCAGGCCGCGCCCGAGAACGCCCGCAGCGCCCCGCTGCTCGACCCGCAGGACCCCAACGGCGCCTGGGCCGGCTACAGCCTGCCCGGCACCCGCAGCTCCACCACCCCGCAGCTGCCCGCGGGGGCGATGTCCGGAATGGACGTCAGCGGTCACCAGGGCGACGTGGACTGGGCGCGGGCCTGGGCCGACGGTGCCCGCTTCGCCTACGTCAAGGCCACCGAGGGCTCGGGGTTCCGCAGCGGCAGCTTCCACCAGCAGTACACCGGCTCGCACCAGGTCGGCATGGTGCGCGGCGCCTACCACTTCGGGCTGCCCGACCGCTCCAGCGGAGCCCAGCAGGCCAACTTCTTCGTCGACAACGGCGGCGGCTGGCACCGCGACGGCCGGACCCTGCCGGGCGCGCTGGACATCGAGTACAACCCCTACGGTGACGGCTGCTACGGGCTGGACCCGGCCGCGATGTCGCGCTGGATCGCCGACTTCTCCAACACCTACCACGCCCGCACCGGCCGCTTCCCGGTCATCTACACCACCACCGACTGGTGGAACCGCTGCACCGGTGCCAACCCCGACTTCGCCGCGAACAACCCGCTGTGGATCGCCCGCTACGCCGAGCACATCGGCCAGCTGCCAGCCGGGTGGGACTACCACAGCATCTGGCAGCACGGCGACCAGGGCCCGCTGCCCGGTGGGCAGGACACCTTCAACGGCAACGCCAAGCAGCTGCGGCGCTTCGCCTCCTGATCGTCCCTCCCAACGGCGATGTGGGCCGCTCCCGAGGTTCGGGGGCGGCCCACATCGTGTCCGGTCACTGGCCGAGCAGGTCCGGTGGGATCGGCTGGTCGTTGGCGATCGCGTCGAACATCCGCGAGGCGCCGTCGGAGTCCCAGACGATCACCGAGCCACCGTTGGCGTCCCGGCCGAAGCGGCCGAACGGCACGCTGGTGGTCACGCCCTCGCCACCGCTGATGTCGCCCAACGCCAGCCCCAGCGACGCCAAGTGCCACAGGTGGTCGCCGTCGTCGACCAGGAACGTCTTGCTCGCGCCCGAGGCCAGCGGGAACAGCCGGAACGGGTTGAACAGCGTGGCCGGGCTGGTGGCCTGGTCAACCAGGGCCCCCAGCAGCTTGCGCTGGTTCTCCGCGCGCTCCAGGTCGCCACCGTCCAGCGAGTAGCGGGCCCGCACGAAGCCCAGCGCGGCCGGTCCGTCCAACGTCTGGCAGCCCTCGGGCAGGTCGACGTTGGCCATCTCGTCCTTCATCGGCTTGTCCAGGCACATCTCCACCCCGCCCACGGCGTCGACGAGGTCGGCGAACCCACCGAAGCCGATCTCGGCGTAGTGGTCGATGTGCACCCCGGTGGCCTGCTCCACGGTCTGGGCCAGCAGCTGCGGGCCACCGAAGGCGAAGGCCGCGTTGAGCTTGGTCTTGCCGTGGCCGGGGATGGACACGTATGAGTCGCGGGGCAGGCTGACCATCGCGGGTTGCCCGCCGCCGCTGGGGATGTGCACCAGCATCATGCTGTCGGTGCGGCGCCCTCCGGCGTCACCGGCCGAGAGCTCCTCCCGCCGCGCGTCGTCGAGTCCTTCGCGGCTGTCCGAGCCGACCAGCAGCCAGTTGGTGCCCGAGGAGTCCGGGGACTGGCCACCGAAGTCCAGCGCCGCGGTGCGCTGCAGGGTGCTGTCGAAGTAGATCACCAGGCCACCCAGCAGCACCACCAGCACGACCAGCGTGATGCCGATGCGCCGACCCCACCGCTTCTTGCGGCGCGGCGGGCGGGGCGGTGGTTCCTCGTCCACCGGCGGCCGGTGTCCCCGCCGGGGCGGTGGCGGGGGCGGCGGTGGACGACGTCCCGGCGGTGGCCCGTCCGGACGACGGGCGCCGCGGTAGTAGTCGTAGCCGCCGCCCTGCGGCCTCCGGCCTCTCGGCTGCTGCCCAGCCGACCAGTCGCTCATGCTCACACCTGCGTCGGTCGTGTGCGGGCGCGGCCCGCGCTCGTCGATCGTTGGCGTGCAGCATTCCAGACCGGGAACCGCCGGGCAGCCCCCGCTATCGAACAGTGACCGAGGCCCGCCCGTTTGGGCTGGTGGCGGGCGGGAGTCCCACGTCACACCCGCCACCTCGGGCCGCTGGTCACACCGCTGCGGCCACCGCCTCTCCCCACAGCCCGACCGCCTCGTCGACCTGGTCGGCGGTGACGATCAGCGGCGGGATCATCCGCACCACGTTGCCGTGCGGTCCGCAGGTCAGCAGCAGCAGGCCGCGTTCGGCGGCGGCCGCGTGCGCGCGGGCCGCCGCGGCGGCGTCGGGGGTGCCGTCCTCGGCGGTGAACTCGTTGGCCAGCATCAGCCCGAGCCCGCGCACGTCACCGATCACCGGGTGCTGGGCGGCCACACCGCGCAGCCCGTCGAACAGCCGCTGGCCCTGCTCGGCGGCGTTGTCCACCAGCTTCTCGTCGCGCACCACGTCGAGGGTGGCGATGGCTGCCGCGGCGGCCACCGCGTTGCCGCCGTAGGTGCCGCCCTGCGAGCCCGGCCAGGCCTGGCTCATCAGCTGCTCCGGGGCGGCGATGGCCGAGATCGGAAAGCCGCTGGCCAACCCCTTGGCGGTGATCAGGATGTCCGGTCGCACGGCGGCGTGGTCGTGGCCCCAGAACCGGCCGGTGCGCCCGACACCGGTCTGCACCTCGTCGACGATGAGCAGGATGCCGTGCCGGTCGGCGCGCTCGCGCAGGCCGGTGAGGAACTCCGCGGGAGCCGGCAGGTACCCGCCCTCGCCCAGGACCGGTTCGACGATGATCGCCGCGGTGTCGCGCGGTGCGCTGACGGTGACCAGCAGCTGGTCGAACTCGGCCAGCGCGGAGCGCACCGCCTCGGCCTGGCTGCAGCGCTGCCGGTAGGGCTCGGGGAAGGGGGTGAACACCACGCCCGGCATCATCGGGCCGATTCCGGCGCGCACCTTGGTGCCGGAGCTGGTCAGCGCGCCCGCGCCCATCGTGCGGCCGTGGAAGCCGCCCTGCATGGCCACGATGTTCTGCCGACCGGTGGCCTGCCGCGCCAGCCGCACCGCCGCCTCGACGGCCTCGCTGCCGGAGTTGACGTAGAACAGCCGGTCCAGGCCCGCCGGCAGCACCTCGCCGAGCCGGTTGGTCAGTTCGAGCAGCGGCCGGTGCATGACTGTCGTGTACTGGCCGTGGATCAGGGTACCCACCTGGCGCTGAGCCGCCTCGACCACGCGCGGGTGGCAGTGCCCGGTGCTGGTGACCCCGATCCCGGCGGTGAAGTCCAGGTACCGCCGGCCCTGCTCGTCGTAGAGGTGGATCCCTTCGCCGCGGGCGGCCAGGACCGGCGTGGCCTGCTTGAGCGCCGGCGAGAGCTCAGCCATGATCGACTCCAAGCGTCGTGAAAATGTAGGATTGTCGACAATCTCGGGTGTCATGCAACCATCACCGAGCGTCGCTGTCCACCGTCCGAGCCGGAAGGGTTCGCACCGCCATGAGCATTTCCACCGAACAGCACCCCCGCGAGGCCACCGTCGTCGAGGCCGCCCCCAAGCAGCTGCTCATCGGCGGCAAGTGGCGCCCGGCCACCGCCGACCGCAGCTACGAGGTGGAGGACCCCTCCACCGGCCGGGCGCTGTGCTCGGTGGCTGATGCCTCCCCCGAGGACGGGCTGGCCGCGCTCGCCGCGGCCGCCGAGGCGCAGCCGAGCTGGGCCAAGCACCCGCCGCGCGAGCGCGGCGAGGTCCTGCGCCGCGCCTACGAGCTGATCATGTCCCGGCACGAGGACCTGGCGCTGCTGATGACCCTGGAGATGGGCAAGCCGCTGACCGAGTCGCGCGCCGAGATCACCTACGCCGCGGAGTTCTTCCGCTGGTTCGCCGAGGAGGCGGTGCGCATCGGCGGCGACTACGCGGTGGCCCCCAACGGGTCCGGCCGGTTCCTGGTGATGCGCCAGCCGGTCGGCCCGGCGCTGCTGATCACCCCGTGGAACTTCCCGATGGCGATGGGCACCCGCAAGATCGGCCCGGCCATCGCCGCCGGCTGCACCTCGGTGATCAAGCCCGCCCACCAGACCCCGCTGTCGATGCTGGCGCTGGCCGAGATCCTGCAGGAAGCGGGCCTGCCCGACGGCGTGCTCAACGTGGTCACCTCGCGCCGCGCCGGGCAGCTGATGGAACCGATGATCCGCGACGGCCGCGCCCGCAAGCTGTCGTTCACCGGCTCCACCGCGGTGGGCCGCAAGCTCATCGAGCAGTCCGCCGACCAGGTGCTGCGGGTGTCGATGGAACTGGGCGGCAACGCGCCGTTCCTGGTCTTCGCCGACGCCGACCTCGACGCCGCCGTCGACGGCGCGATGCTGGCCAAGATGCGCAACGTCGGCGAGGCCTGCACCGCGGCCAACCGGTTCTACGTGCACGCCGACGTCGCCCAGGAGTTCTCCCGGCGGCTGGCCGAGCGGATGGCGGGCCTGCGGATCGGCCGCGGCGTCACCGACGAGGTGCAGGTGGGACCGCTGATCGACGACGCCCAGCTGAACAAGGTCACCGAGCTGGTCGACGACGCCCTCCAGCACGGCGCCGAGGTCGTCACCGGCGGCGGGGCCGCCGACGGCGACGGCTACTTCTACCGGCCCACGGTGCTGGCCAACGTGCCGGTGCAGGCCCGGATGAGCCGGGAGGAGATCTTCGGCCCGGTCGCCCCGATCACCACCTTCACCGACGAGCAGGCGGTCATCGCCCAGGCAAACGACACCGAGTACGGCCTGGTCAGCTACCTCTACACCCGCGACCTGCAGCGCGCCCTGCGGGTGTCGGAGGCGCTGGAGAGCGGCATGGTCGGCCTCAACCAGGGCATCGTGTCCAACCCGGCGGCGCCCTTCGGCGGGGTCAAGCACTCCGGCCTGGGCCGGGAGGGCGGCAAGGTCGGCATCGACGAGTTCCTGGAGACCAAGTACATCGCCATCGGCGGCCTGTGACCGGAAGTTGCCCGGGCAGGTCGCAGACCTGACCTCCCCGGGCAACTCGGCACCACCGGAACGCGCTGTCGGCGTGCCGCAGCCCAGCACGCCGACAGCGGCGGCGGGTCAGCTGGCCATGGAGCCGTTGAGGCGCTCCAGGGCATCAGTCATGTGGGCCTGCAGGCGGTTGAGCAGCAGCTCCTCGTCACCTGCCTCGATGGCGTCCACCAGGCCCCTGTGCTCGTCAACCAGCGCCTGGACGTCGGCGTGGTACTTGTCCTGCAACGCCGTCAGGCACATCCGCTTCTCCACCAGCAGGGTCTGCGCCATCCGCTGCAGCCGGGCACTGCCCGAGACCCGCACCAGGGTTTCGTGGAACTCCTGGTCGGCATCGGCCAGCTCTATCGGGTCGCCCTTGCCCGCGGCGGCGACCATCCGGCTCTGGGCCGCGGTCAGCTCCGCCACCGCCTCCACCCGGTGGTGGCGCACGATCTGCTCGCACGCGGCGCGCTCCACCGCCAGCCGCGCCAGGTAGATGTCCTGGACATCGGCCGCGTCGAGGTCCATCACGAACAACCCGCGGTGCGGCTCGCTGCGCAGCAGCCCTTCGGCGACCAACCGCTGCATCGCCTCCCGCAGCGGGCCCCGGCTCACCCCGAGCCGGGCAGCCAGCTCGGCCTCGCCCAGCTGGCTGCCCGGGGGCAGCGACCCGTACATGATCGCCGCCCGCAGCTGATCAGCCACGATCGCCGCGGTCGACTTGCGCTGCACCGGCTCTAACTCACCCGGTTGCTGGTTCTGCTCGTCGGTCCCGAGCACCTGACACCATCTCCTCAACCCGGGGAGGCACTGCGCTCCCCGCCTGTTCCACTGCGGAACAGCTCTCCCAATCCGTCGCGCGCCTGCTGGGCACCGGCCAGCCGCAGCGCCTCCCAGGCGCTGACCTGGTTGGCGGTGAGCACGGGTTTGCCGAGCTCCTCCTCCAGCTCCTCCAGCCACGCCGCGGTGTGCAGCGCGGTGTCCGGCATCAGCAGCGCATCGGCCCGGTCGTCGTCGTTGGCCGCGGCGAAGGACAGCACCTCGGCGCGCTCGAGCGTGCCCACCTCGGCGGCGGTGACGATGCCCCGGCTGGACAACCGCACCACCTCCAGGTCGGCGGCCCGCAGGAACTCCTCGAACTTCGCGGCCACGTCGGCCGGGTAGGTCGCGGCCACCGCGACCCGCCGCAACCCCAGCTGGGCCGCGGCGTGCACGAAGGCGAACGAGGTGCTCGAGGTGGGCAGGCCGGTGACGGCCTGCAACTTCTCCACCTGCTCCCGCGCGCCCTGCCAGCCGAAGACGAAGCTGCCCGAGGTGCACGCCCAGATCACCGACTGCACGCCACGCGACAGCAACTCCCGCGCCCCGTCGGCCAGCACCTGCTCCGAGCCGATGTCCAGCAGCGCGTCCACCCGGTGGGCGTCCTCGCGCATGAGGGTGTGCACCAACGGCAGGCGGACGTCGTCGCCGAGCAGGCGTTCGAGGGTGGGGTAGTCGTCTTCGGCGCTGTAGCCGGGGTAGAGAATCCCTGCGGTGTGCGGCACGAGGTGCTCCATCCTTGTCGACGTCGGATTGCCACCGCCGCGAACCATCAGGCGACCGGTCGATTGTTGACAATGTTACCGCACGGTTCGCCGCGATCGCGTGCTCGTGACTCGTTCTTTACGCGGCAGGCGCGTCCACGGCCTGCAACAACCGCTGCTCGGAGGCCACGGCCCGCAGCCCCATCAGCCGCAGCGCCGCCCAGAGGGTGACCTGGTTGGCGGTGAGCACCGGCTTGCCCAGCTCCCGCTCCAGCGGGCCGATGATGTCGTAGGTGGGCAGGTTGGTGCAGCTGACGAACATCGCCTCGGCTTCCGGCCGGTCGGCCGAGCGCACGATGTCCACCACCTGCCGGTAGTCGACCTTCCAGATCTGGCCGAGCAGCCCCAGCCCGACGCTGGCGACCACCTCGATGCCGTACTCGTCGAGGAAGTCGCGCAGCCGGTCGGTGACGCTGGTGACGTAGGGCGTGGCCACCGAGATCCGGCTGATGCCCAGCAGCTGCAGCGCCTGCACCAGCGCACCCGAGGCGGTCACCGCAGCCGGGGCACCGGCCTGCAGCATCACCTCGACCAGCGTGCGCTCCCCGGTGGCCCCGTTGACGAAGCTGCCGGAGGTGCAGGCGTAGGCCACCACCTCCGGCTCCGGCACCAGCAGGTCGCGGGTCGCGCTGTGCACCGCCGCCTCGTCGGAGACCAGGTTGGCCTGCTCGACGGTCACCGGCACCGGCACGAACGCGGTGCGCGTCAGGTACAGCGACACCTCCGCTGGGGTCCACCGCCACAGCTCGCGGTCCAGCGCCAGGTCGAACGGAGCGATCACGCCCACGCCGCGCTGCGGCTGCGGGCCGGACACCGCCCCGAGGAAGTCAGGCGGCATGTCGGGCGCTCCCGTCAACTCTCGAAGCGGTCGTAGCGCAGGGTTTCGCCGACGCTGCCCGAGCGCCAGACGTCGTTGCACGCCTCGGCCATCCGGTCCAGGCCGTCGACGATCGTGGCGTAGACGTTGCCGGGCACCCAGCCCACGTCACCGTTGAGCAGCAGGTTGTTGCGCCCGTAGAAGATCGCCAGGTCGATCACCCCGGGCAGCTCGTGGATGCCCTTCTCCTCCTTGAACTCCCGGTCGAGCATCCCACCGGGGAAGGAGAAGTAGACGACGTCGCCGGGGATCGGGGTGACCGTGGGGTTCTCCTGACCGGGTTCCTCCGCGGCGAACCGCGGCACCATCGTGTAGATCTCGTTGCGGGCGTACTTGGCGTGGTGCACCGGCCCGACCTGCGGGAGCGCCTGCCACACCGCCTCGCAGGTCCGGGGGGCGTCCTTGTCCAGCAGTTCAGCCACGCAGGACACACCGCGCTTTTCCAGCGTGATCGACAGGTACCTGGGCATCGTGATCTTTCCGTTCGCAAGGAGTGGGGGTTGTTGGCGCATCTCCTCCGGTCCCGCCCGGGGGGTTGGGCGGGAATCACCTCGTCGGCCGAGGGTACCCGTGGATTGTTGACAATCCTACGAGCGCTTCATAGCGTGTCAATGCCTCCGCCCGAGTGTGTTTTCCCAGTTCTCGGCGGGAAATCCGCCCAGAACACGCCACGCCGCAACCACTCGTCCCGCCCCACCAGCCCCTAAGGTCGGCACATGATCAACCGCACTCCCACCGTCGTGGCCCTGCACGGCGGGAACCCGCCCGCGGAGCTGGCGCGCATCGGAGCCAGCGCCGACCTCCGCTACGCCGAACCGCACGAGCTGCCCACCGCGCTCGTCGGTGCGGACGCGCTGTTCGTATGGAACTTCCGCTCCGAAGCGATCGCCGACGCCTGGCCGCACGCCGACTCCCTGCGCTGGATCCACGCCGCCAGCGCCGGGGTCGACCGGCTGCTGTTCCCCGCGCTGCGCGACTCCGAGGTGGTGCTGACCAACTCCCGCGGCGTCTTCGACCAGCCGATGGCCGAGTACGTCCTGGGCACCGTGCTCACCTTCGCCAAGGACATGCACACCACCCTGCGGCTGCAGGACCGCAAGCAGTGGCAGCACCGCGTCACCGAACGCATCGCCGGCAAGTCCGCGCTGGTGGTGGGCACCGGGCCGATCGGACGCGCCATCGCCCGCCAGCTCACCGCCGCCGGACTGCGGGTCTCCGGCGCCGGACGCACCGCCCGCGCCGACGACCCCGACTTCGGCGACGTGCACACCTCCGACGACCTCGCCCACGTCATCGGCGCCTTCGACTACGTCGTGCTGGCCGCACCGCTGACCGAGAAGACCAAGGGACTCGTCGACGCCGAGGTCCTCGCGCACTGCCGCCCGGGAGCGCGCCTGATCAACGTCGCCCGCGGCGAACTGGTCGTCGAGGCCGACCTCGTCGCCGCGCTGCGCGCCGGCAAGCTGGCCGGGGCCGCGCTGGACGTCTTCGAGACCGAACCGCTGCCGCCCAGCTCCCCGCTGTGGGAGATGCCCGGAGTGCTGGTCTCCCCGCACATGTCCGGCGACACCGTCGGCTGGGTCGACGAGCTCGTCGACCTGTTCCTGACCAACCTGCGCGCCTTCACCGAGGGCGCGCCGCTGACCAACGTCGTGGACAAGCAGCGGGGATACATCAGCGGAACGGAGAACTGAATGGCCGACACCCAGCCCGCCGACCTCACGGCTCCCGAACTGCTCGCCGCCTACGCCCACGGCGAGCTGTCCCCGGTGGAAGCCACCGAGGCCGTCCTGCAGCGCATCACCGAGGCCGACCCGACCGTCAACGCCTACTGCCTGGTCGACGGCGACCGAGCGCTGCAGCAGGCCCGCGCCTCCGAACAGCGCTGGCAGCGCGGCGAACCCGCCGGACACCTCGACGGCGTGCCGACCTCCATCAAGGACATCTTCCTCACCCAGCACTGGCCGACACTGCGCGGCTCCCGCACCACCGACCCCCACCAGCGCTGGACCGTCGACGCCCCCACCGTGGCCCGGTTGCGGGAGCACAACGCCGTCTTCGTCGGCAAGACCACCACCCCGGAACTGGCGTGGAAGGGCGTCACCGACAGCCCGCTGACCGGCATCACCCGCAACCCCTGGGACCCCACCCGCACCGCGGGCGGCTCCAGCGGCGGCGCGGCCGCGGCCGTCGCCACGGGCATGGCGCCGCTGGCCATCGGCACCGACGGCGGCGGATCCGTGCGCATCCCCGCCGCGTTCTGCGGCATCGTCGCGCTCAAAGCCACCTACGGCCGGATCCCCCACTACCCCGCCAGCCCCTACGGCACCCTCGCCCATGCCGGGCCGATGACCACCACCGTCACCGAGACCGCCCTGATGCTCGACGTGCTCTCCGGGCCCGACGCCCGCGACTGGTCCGCGCTGGAACCGCCGACCGCGTCCTTCGTGGACGCCCTGGCCGCCGGAGTGCACGGGCTGCGCATCGCCGTCAGCCTCGACCTCGGCTTCGACATCGCGGTGCACCCGGAGATCGCCCGGGCCGTCACCGACGCCGCACGGGTCTTCGCAGACCTCGGCGCGGTGGTCGAGCAAACCGACCCGGGCATCACCGACCCGGTGGCCGACTTCCACGTCCTGTGGTTCGCCGGGGCGGCCAAGTCGATCGAGCACCTCACCGCCGAGCAGCGCGAACTGCTCGACCCCGGGCTGCGCGAGATCTGCCAGCAGGGCCTGACCTACTCGGCGCAGGACTACCTGGAGGCCACCAACACCCGCATGCTGCTCGGCCAGCGGATGGGCGCCTTCCACCAGACCTACGACCTGCTGCTGACCCCAACCGTGCCGATCCCACCGTTCGAAGCCGGCTGCGAGGTCCCACCCGGATCGACCGAACCGCGCTGGACCAGCTGGACACCACTGACCTACCCGTTCAACATGACCCAGCAACCAGCCGCGAGCGTCCCCTGTGGACAGACCAGCGACGGTCTGCCCATCGGCCTGCAGATCGTCGGCCCACGCCACGCCGACGCCACCGTCCTGCGCGCCGCCCACGCCTTCGAACAAGCCCGCCCCTGGCAACGCGCCCCGCGCTGAACCCCGCACTGGTGGCAGGGCAACCCGCGGGCGGCCCTGCCACCAGATCAGGCGAGCACCAGCATGCTGGCAATGCCCACCACCGTCACCAACACCGTCGAACAGGAACCCAGGACAAACGCCTTCGGCCCGTTGCGCACCAACGCCCCGATCCGCACACCGAACCCCAGGGCGAACAACGCACCGGTCAACAACACCGTGGTCAGCTGCTTGGCACCATCGAGCACCACCTCCGGCAGCACACCGCAGCTGCGCACCGCCACCGCGGCCAGGAACCCCAGCACGAACAGCGGCATGATCGGCGGCCGCTGCCCACCACCACAGCGGTGCCGCCGCTCCACCAAGCTGACCAGCGCCACCATCGGCGCCAGCAGCACCACGCGGCTGAGCTTGACCACCACCGCGATCGCCACCGCCGCCGCCCCCGCCGGAGACGCCGCCGCGACCACCTGAGCCACCTCGTGCACACTGCCCCCGGCGATCCGCCCCACCTGCTCCGCCGACAACCCCAACGCCGCCAACAACACCGGCAGCCCCAGCATCGACACCGTCCCGAACACCGTCACCATCGCCACGCTGGTGGCCACGTCCTCGTCCTCCCGGTCCACCACGCTCTCCACCGCCGCCACCGCCGACGCCCCGCAGATCGCGAACCCCGTCGCCACCAGCACCGACAAACCCCGCGACACCCCCAACCACCGACCACACACCACCGTGCCCGCGAAGGTCAGCACCACGACCAGCAGCACCGCCACCACCGTGCCCACCCCCAACCCCAGCACCTGCGCCACCGACAGCTGCAACCCCAGCAACACCACACCAGCCCGCAACAACCTCCTCATCGACCAGGCAACACCAGCCCGCACCACCACCGGCAACCCCGGCACGTTCCCCACCACGATGCCCACCACGACCGCCACCGTCAGCGCACTCACCGCCGGCACCACACCCGCGACCGCCATCGACACCACGACCGCCGCAGCGGTCACCACCAACCCCGGCCACAACACCGCCCGCGGGGCGCCCACCATCTTCGTCACAACTGCCAGGATCGCCGCCACCAACACCGCGCAGTAGCCCTGAACCACGCAGGACGTCATAGCCACGCGGAATGCC
Source organism: Saccharopolyspora sp. NPDC000359 (assembly GCF_040300525.1). Taxonomy (NCBI): domain Bacteria; kingdom Bacillati; phylum Actinomycetota; class Actinomycetes; order Pseudonocardiales; family Pseudonocardiaceae; genus Saccharopolyspora; species Saccharopolyspora sp. NPDC000359. The sequence continues at coordinate 59,576 of NZ_JBEPDU010000030.1, forward strand.
GGAACTGCACCGCAGCACGCAACCACCCAACGATGCCCGCCCAACCCCCTACCCTGGAGGAATGACCCCGCCCGACTCCGAATCGCTGCGCCTGCTCGTGCTCGTCGGCGAACTCGGCAGCATCGGCGCCGCCGCAGCCGAACTGCAAGTCAGCCAACCCTCCGCCAGCAAGCGCCTCAGCCGCCTCGAACGCCAACTCGGCCTACCCCTGGTCCAACGCACCCGCCAGGGCTGCACCCTCACCCCCGCCGGAGTCATGGTCTGCGACTGGGCCCGCCAAGTCCTCGCCCACGTCGACGGCCTGATGAACGGGGTGCGCGCACTGCGCGCCCAACAACAGGCAACGCTGCGCGTGGCCGCCAGCATGACCATCGCCGAATACCTGGTCCCCCGCTGGCTCAGCCACCTGCGCGTCGCACTACCCGACGTGCACCTCGAACTCGACGTCGCCAACTCCGTCGCAGTCGCCGAAGCCGTGCGCCACGGCGAAGCCGACCTCGGCTTCATCGAAACCCCCGCACCCCCCGACGGCGTCTCCGTCCGCTTCGTCACCCGCGACCGCATGATCGTGGTCGCCCCACCCGGCCACCCCTGGACCCGGCTGCGCCGCCCACTGACCGCCACCGAACTCGCCGCCACCCCGCTCATCGTCCGCGAACACGGCTCAGGCACCCGCGAAACCCTGCACCGCGCCCTCACCGAAGTCGGCGCCGAACCAGTCACCCCACTGCTGGAACTGCGCTCCACCACCGCGGTGCGCAACTCCGTGGTCGCCGGAGCAGGCCCCGCCGCGCTCAGCGTCCTGGCCGTGGCCACCGACCTGGCCGAACACCGCCTCGTCGAGATCCCGGTCGCCGACCTCGACCTGCGCCGACCCCTGCACGCCGTCTGGCGCGCCGGACTCCGCCTCACCGGCTCCGCCGCCGCCCTGCTGGCCATCGCCACCCGCAACGGCGGGTGAACCCGCAGCTCAGTCCTCGTCCAACGCGGTCATGACGTGCTTGATCCGGCTGTACTCCTCCAACCCGTAACGGCCGAAGTCCCGCGCCGAAGCCGAGTGCTTGAAACCGCTGTGCGGCATCTCCGCCGCCAGCGGGTGGTGCGTGTTGATCCACACCGTGCCCGCCTGCAAGCTGCGCGACATCCGCATCGCCCGCGCGTGGTCACGCGTCCACACACTCGCCGCCAGCCCGTAGCGCACGCCGTTGGCCAGCTGCACCGCCTCCTGCTCGGTCTCGAAGCGCTGCACCGTCAGCACCGGACCCAGGACCTCGTTCTGCACCAACTCGTCGTCCTGCTCCACCCCGGCCACCACCGTCGCCTCGTGGAAGAACCCCCGCCCACCCCGGCGGTTGCCCCCAGCCAGCACCCGCGCGTGATCCGGCAACCGGGCCAGGTGCGCCTGCACCAGCTCCAACTGGCCGAGGCTGTTCAACGGACCGAACCCCGCATCCGGGTCCTGCGGCGGTCCCGGCCGCATCGCCTCGGCCCACCGCACCAGCTCCGCCACCAACTCCTCGTAAGCGCCCGGACCCGCCAGCACCCGGCTGGCCGCCGTGCAGCTCTGCCCCGCGTTGCCGAACGCCGCCACCGCGATCCGCCGGGCCGCCCGCTCCACGTCGGCGTCGTCGAACACCACCGCCGGGGCCTTGCCGCCCAACTGCAGGTGCGCGCGCTTGAGATCAGCCGCCGCCGACCCCGCGACCTCCATGCCCGAGCGCACCGTGCCGGTGATCGAGAACATCCCCGGCACCTCGTGCGCCACCATCGCACGACCGCTGTCCCGGTCCCCGCAGATCAGGTTCAACACCCCGGCTGGCAGCTGCTCCCCCGCGATCTCGGCCAGCAACGCCGAGCTCACCGGCGTGGTCTCGGCGGGTTTGAGCACCACGGTGTTGCCCGCGGCCAACGCCGGGGCGACCTTCGCCGCCGCCAGCAGCAGCGGATGCGTCCAGGACGTGACCTGCGCGCACACCCCGATCGGCTCGCGCCGCGAGAACGAGGTCAACCCCGGCTGGTACTCACCGCCCGCCCCGTCCTCCTGCACCCGCGCCGCCCCGGCGTAGAAGCGGATCAGGTCCACCGCCATCGGCAGCTCGTCGTCGCGCACCACCGACCACGGCTTGCCGGTGTTGCGGCACTCGGCCAGCACCAGCTCCTCGGCGCGGTCCTCCATCGCGTCGGCGACCTCCAGCAACACCTGCTGGCGCTGCCGCGGAGTGGTCCGCGACCACGACTCGAACGCCGCGGCCGCCACCGCCATCACCGCGTCCACATCCATCCACCGGGTCAGCGGACTGGTGCCGTACTCCTCACCGGTGCTCGGGTCGACCAGCGGCAGGGTCTCCCCCGCCAAGGTCCCCGCGGGGCCGCCATCGACGTAGTTGTGCAGTTCCAGCGCCGTGGTCAAGGACAACCTCCATCGCTGGGCCGACCGCCACCGGCCGACCGGGTGCTACGTCCGCTGCCCGACCCTATCCGCACCACCGCGCGGGTGGGGCGGGGCGCGCTCAGCCGATCGACTGCCGGTCGCGCAACCACCACTGCGCCGCGGTGCCCAGCACCAGCAGCACCAGCACCGGGGCGAACGCCCACCGGTAGGCCTGCGCCGCGGGCAGGAACGACACGAACTGCAGCACCAGGCCCACCAGCAGCTGGATCAGCACCGAGGCGCTGAACCCACCCATGTTCACCACACCCGAAGCGGTGCCCGAGCGGTGCTCGGCGTTGGCCATCCGCGCGCCGTCGAAGGCCAGCATGGCCGACCCGCCACCGACACCGATGACCACCAGCGCCACCACCAGCACCGGCATCGGCAACACGCCCGGCCAGCCGACCAGCACCGCCCACACCGCCGCCACGGCGCAGGACAGGCCCAGCGTGAACCGGTCGCGCCGCCGCGGGCGACCGGAGATGAACTGGCCAGCGAACCACGACCCCGCGATGAAGCCCAGCACGCTGATCAGCAGCAGCGAGCCGACCTCGGCCTGGCCGCGCCCCTGCGACTCGGTCAACCACGGCCCGCCCCACAGCGTCGTCACCGCGACGAACTGCGCCATGAGCACGAAGTGCACCCAGAAGGAGTGCTTGGTACCCCGCTGCGCGACGACGTGGCGCAGGGTGTGGGCGATGCGCTCCGGCGGCGGCGCGGGCTCGCTGGCGACCGCAACATGGCCCGGCCGGTCGCGGATCGCCAAGCCCGCCACCAGCGCCAGCCCCGCGGTCAGCACCGCCGCCCCGGCGAAGGTGGGCATCCAGCCGAGACCGTGCAGGGCCAGCCCCAGCGGCAGCGTGGAGACCACCTGCCCCAGGCCCCCGGCCAGGCCGGTGATCGCCGCGACCTTGCCGAACCGGTGCGGCGGGAACCAGTGCGCGGCCAGCCGCAGCACGTTGGTGAACATGAACGCGTCGCCGAAGCCGATCAGCATCCGCCCGGCGAGGCCGCCGACGATCGACCCGCTCACCGCGAACACCGCCGAGCCCGCGGCCAGCGCGACCATGCCGCCGGTGATCACCTTCCGCGGCCCCAGCCGGTCGGCCAGCACCCCGGACGGCACCTGCAGCACCAGGTAGATGCCCAGCTGCAGCGCGGAGAACAGCGACAGCACCGCCGGTCCGACGGCGAACCGCTGCAACGCCTCCGGCGCGGCCACGCCCAGGCTGGCGCGGTGGAACAGCGCCGCGCAATAGCAGAGGGCGCCAATCCCCCACACCAGCCACGCGGTGCGCGATGAGGTGCCGTGATCGGCCCGCGTGGGGCTTGGTTGCGGGGCGGTGGCCGTGCCGGACAACTCAGGACTCCTCTCCGGAAAACTTGTACACACCATAGATACAAGTCGGGTGGAAGTACGATGACCTCGTGTCGAGCGCAACACCACGCGAAACCGTGTCCTCCACCACTGCGACCTCCCCCGAGGCGCCCGCCGCCGACCGCGCCTACCAGCACGTCAAGGCCGGACTCCTGGACGGCAGCTACCCCGACGGCGAGCTGCTGTCCGAAGGCGAGGTGGCCAGCGCACTGCAGATGTCCCGCACGCCGGTGCGCGAGGCCTTCCTGCGCCTGCAGACCGAAGGCTTCCTGCGGCTGTACCCCAAGCGCGGAGCACTCGTCGTGCCGGTCACCGCCACCGAAGCCCGCGCGGTCGTGGAAGCCCGCCTGGCGCTGGAGAGCTTCGCCATCGACAAACTCGCCGCACAGGGCGACGGAGCGATGACCGCCATCGGCGAAAAGCTCGCCGCGCACCCGGCCTGCGACACCGCCGAGCTCAGCGACGCCGGCATGCACGAAGCCGACCGGGCCTTCCACGCCGCGCTAGTCGCCGCGGCCGGCAACCCCGTGGTCGCGGACCTCTACAACGCCCTGCGCGACAAGCAGATGCGCATCACCGCCACAGCCCGCACGCACACCGCCCGCCCCCGCATCACCCACCAGCACGCCCAGGTCGCGGCGGCGCTGCGCGACGGCGACGCGGCGCTGGCCAAGTCCCGGCTGCGCGAGCACCTGCTCGGCACCGTCCGCGCCTTCGGCGTCGCCGGCGGCCCCTACCTCGACCCGGACTCCGCCCTCTGAGCGGTCTTCCCAGGAACGTGCAGGCGTGACGTGCCGCTTGGTGCTTTAATTTCGGTCGACACTGACATAATCAATATGACAAAATCGGGACCCACCGCTGGGCGGACCACGGACGTCAGGAGCAGCGCCTAACCTCAGGACGTGGTCACGTCGCAGTACGTCAAGGCAACCCCACCACCCCGCCTGCGGGCGCTGATCAGCGACATCAGCGGGTACCGGCTGCGGTCCGCGCCAGGCGTGCACCGCGGCCTGCCCTCACCGAGCCTGACCGTGATCATCACGCTGGACGAGACGGTGGACGTCACCTTCGACAGCGGGCAGCACGTGTCCTGCACCGCGCTCATCGGCGGGCTGCACAGCAAGCCCGCGACGATCGAGCACGGCGAACTCCAGCACGGCATCCAGCTGGGCCTCACCCCGCTCGGCGCCCGAGCCCTGCTGGGGGTGCCCGCCGGTGAACTCGCCGACACCGGCCTCCACCTGGCCGACCTGCTCGGCCCGGCCGCCACCGAGCTCACCGAGCGGCTGCGATTGGCGAGCACCTGGAGCGAACGGTTCGACCTGCTCTGCTCGACGCTGCACCGGCTCGCCACCCCGGCCGCACTGCCCTCCCCCGAGCTCGGCTGGGTCTGGCGGCGGATGTCCGAGACCGACGGGCACGTCCCCATCGCCGAGCTGGCCAGCGAAGTGGGCTGGACCCGCCAGCACCTCGGCGCGCGGTTCCGCCGCGAATTCGGCCACTCCCCCAAGCTGCTGGGGCGCGTGCTGCGCTTCCAAGCCGCCCGCAGCCGGCTCATCGCCGGGTGCCCGGCGAGCTTGGCCGACATCGCCGCCGACAGCGGCTACACCGACCAAGCCCACTTCAACCGGGACTGGCGGGCGTTCACCGGCGCCACCCCATCGCGGTGGATCGCCGAAGAGCTTCCATTCGTCCAAGGCGCCCAGCAGCTCGGCACCGCATCCTGAGGCCATGACGAACACAGCACCCATCGGGATCTGGCCACTGATCCCCTACCTGGACAAGAAGGCGGGCATCCGCTTCCTGGTCGAGGCGTTCGGCTTCGAGGAAGCCCTGATCGTGCCCGGCGAGGACGGCGAGGTCGTGCACGCCGAACTCCGCTGGCCGCGCGGCGGCGGCGTCATGCTCGGCACCTGCGACCCGGAAAGCCCGTTCGCCCAGCAGAAGGGCTCCGTGAGCAACTACGTGGTCGCCGACGACGTCGACGCGCTGTACGAGCGCGCCCTGGCCGCCGGTGCCGAACCGGTCTACGAGCCGAAGGACCAGGACTACGGCTCGCGCGACTTCGTCGTGCGCGACCCCGAGGGCAACCTCTGGAGCTTCGGGACCTACTCGGGGACCTGAACACCCCTGGGGACGAAACGAGGGCGCCCGCACGCAGCGTGCGGGCGCCCTCGTGGTCTCGCCTGGGTCAGCTGGGCTGGTCCGGCGGCGCGATCTGGCTGCCGAGCGTCGGGCTCGGCACCTCCTTGCGGGCCACCGCCTCGGCAGCGCGCACCGCCTCGGCGACCTCCGGCGTGGTGGAGGTGTCGAACCAGGCCTTGACCGACTCCTCTTCCTCCTCCGGCACCGCGGTCGGCGGCTCCTCCTTCGGCGGCTCGTAGCGGAACACACCGTCGTCACCAGGCGCGCCGAGCATCCGCGCGAAGCCCTCCAGCGACTTGCCGAAGTCGCTGGGCACCACCCACACCTTGTTGGCGTCGCCCTGCGCCATCTGCGGCAGCGTCTGCAGGTACTGGTAGGCCAGCAGCTCCGGCGTCGGCTTGCCGCGCTTGACCGCCGCGAACACCTTCTCGATCGCCTTGGCCTGGCCCTGCGCCTGCAGGTACCGGCTGGCCCGCTCACCCTGCGCCCGCAGGATGCTGGACTGCCGCTCGGCCTCGGCCGCCAGGATCGCCGCCTGCTTCTGACCCTCGGCCGCCAGGATCGCCGCCTGCTTCTCACCCTCGGCGGTCTTGATCGCCGACTCCCGGGCACCCTCGGCGTTGAGGATCATCGCGCGCTTCTCCCGGTCGGCGCGCATCTGCTTCTCCATCGAGTCCTGGATGGACGGCGGCGGGTCGATCGCCTTGAGCTCGACCCGCGCGACGCGGATGCCCCACCGGCCCGTCTCCTGGTCCAGCACCCCGCGCAGCTGCGTGTTGATCGCGTCGCGGGAGGTCAGCGTCTCCTCCAGGCTCATCGCGCCGACCACGTTGCGCAGCGTCGTGGTGGTCAGCTGCTCCACCGCGACGATGTAGTTGGAGATCTCGTACACCGCCGAGCGCGAGTCCGTGACCTGGAAGTACACCACGGTGTCGATCGACACCGTCAGGTTGTCCTGGGTGATCACCGGCTGCGGTGGGAACGACACCACCTGCTCGCGCAGGTCGATCTTGGCGCGCACCCGGTCCAGGAACGGCACCAGGAACGTCAGCCCGGGCTCGGCCACCGAACGGAACTTGCCGAGCCGCTCGATCACCGCCGACTGGGCCTGCGGCACCACCATCACCGACTTCACCGCGATGATCAGCACCAGCAGCACCACGACCACCAGGACGATCAGTCCGCCAAACTCCACCCTCATCTCCTCACAGCTCGGCCGACACCACTGCCGTCGCGCCCGCGATCTCGATCACCACGACGGACTGACCCGCCTCGATGACCTGCGTCTCGTCCAACGCCCGCGCCGACCACACCGCACCGTCGATGCGCACCTGCCCACCATGGACATCCACTGTGGACTCCGCTACCGCTCGCTTGCCCACCAACGCGTCCACATTGGTCTTCAGCTCCAGCGGCTGGGTCAGCCGACGCTTGAGCGCGGGGCGCGCGATGAAGATCAGCCCCAGCCCCAGCACCGCGAAGACCACGGCATCCACCGGCAGCGGTGCCCCCAGCGCGGACGCCCCGGCAGCCCCCAGCGCCGCGGCGCCGAGCATCACCAGGACGAACTCGCCGGAGAGGACCTCAGCGGCGACCAGCAGCACCCCGGCGATCAACCACAGCAGCGCGGGCGTCATACCCCCATGGTGGCAGACGCCCGAGCAGGGCGAGACCGCATCCGGGCGGTGTGATCAACGTGTGACTTCTGTCCGGTTCACCGACCCGGCACCGTCACGAAGTCGATGAGCTGCTCCACTGCGGCCAGCAGCGGTGCCTCGACGTCGCGGAAGCCGGACACCCCGGCCAGCACCCGCCGCCACCCGTCGGCCGGTTCGCCCCAGCCCAGCTGCGCGCACACGCCCTGCTTCCAGTCGGTGCCGCGCGGCACCCGGGGCCAGGCGGGGATGCCCACCGCCCGCGGCTTCACCGCCTCCCAGATGTCCACGAACGGGTGACCGGTGATGAGCACGTGCGGATCGTCGATGCCCTCGACCAGCCGGGACTCCTTGCTGCCGGGCACCAGGTGGTCGACCAGCACCCCGACCCGCTGCCCCGGCCCGGGGCCGAACTCGGCGAGCAGCCCGGGCAGGTCGTCGACGCCGTGCAGCGGCTCCACCACCACGCCCTCGACCCGCAGGTCGTGCCCCCAGATCCGCTCCACCAGCTCGGCGTCGTGCAGGCCCTCGACCCAGATCCGACTGCCGCGCGCGGTGCGCGCCCGCACGCCCTCGACCCGCACCGAACCCGACGCCGACCGGGCGGGCCCGCGCCGCACCGCGGCGGGCACCGGCACCAGCGTCACCGGCCTGCCCTCGTGCAGGAACGCCGCCGGGCGCACCGGGAACAACCGCTGCTTGCCGTGGCGGTCCTCCAGCACCACGTTGCCCTTCTCCACCCGCAGCACCGCTCCGCAGAACCCGCTGGCCGGGTCCTCGACCACCAGCCCCGGTTCAGCGGGGATCTCGGGCACCTTCTTGCGGCGCGGGCCCGCCAGGACGTCCTTGCCGTAGTCAACCGAGCGCACGAGGCGTAACGGTAATCCGATCGGGCGGCCCGCGGGGTGCGGCGCGCCGCGCCGAGCAGATCACACTCGCCCGCCCCCCGGCGCGCACCCGGCCGCCGAGTCCGTACCCTTTCTCGACGTGCCTTGCCCAAGCGCCACGATGGTTGTCTGGACGTCCGCCTGGCTGCACGGTGCAGCCGCCTCGGACGACGTGCTCGACGCCCTGCAGACCTGGGCCGAATCGCAGGAAGTTCGCGCCGCCGACGAAGAACTGGCCGCGCGGCTGGACCTCCCCGGCCCGCACGACACCCCCGCCGGTCCCGCCCTGCTGCTGGCCGCGCTGCGCAAGGCGGGCGCGGCCGACGGCGAGCTGGTGCTGCCGGTCCCCGGCGACGCCCGCGGCCTCGGCGGGTCGAGCCCCTTCGCGAAGCTGGCCATGCGCGTCGGTGAAGCCGTCGTGCTGCCCGACCCGGGTCTGGGGCTGGTCCCGGAGCGCGTCGCCGAGGGGATCCGGCGTTGGACGGTGTTCGACGTCGGCGAGCTGCCCCCGGCCGAGCACCTGCCGATCGGCGAGGCCGAGCACGGCATGGCCTCGGCGATGCGCGAGGCCGCCACCGCGCTGATCGAACTCGGGGTGGCCAAGCAGCGCCCCGGCGTGCGCGAGGAGATCGCCGCGACGGTCGCCTCCCGACCGGCCCCCGACTGGCCCGAGGCCATCCCCCAGCGCACCCTGCGGATCCTGCAGCGCGCCGCCGAGGTCGAAGCCATCCTGTGGGTGGCCACCGACGACTCGCCCGGCGGTGCCCTGTCCGCCTCGGCGATCCGGGCCCGCACCGACGCGCTGCGCCCGCTGTTCGACGCGGTCCGCGCGGCGCGCCGCGCCTCGGTGGCCGAGATGGTCCGCACCCTGGCCGACCGCGCAACCCACTCCTGACCAGCGAAAAGCCCCTTCCGCCCAGGCCAGGTGGAAGGGGCTCTTCTCGTGCTCGGGTCAGAGCAGGAACGAGAACAGCGGGGAGCCCGGCGAGACCTGCTCGATCTGCAGCGGCGACTCCTTCATCCGCCGCAGCAGGCCCTCCAGCTCGTCGGCGCGGTCCAGCTCGATGCCCACCAGCGCCGGACCCGTCTCGCGGTTGTTCTTCTTGACGTACTCGAAGGCCACGATGTCCTGGCCCTCGTCGAGCACGTCGTCCAGGAAGTGCCGCAGCGCGCCCGGCTCCTGCGGGAACGTCACCAGGAAGTAGTGCCGCAACCCCTCGTGCAGCAGGGAGCGCTCCACCACCTCGCCGTAGCGGCTCAGGTCGTTGTTGCCGCCCGAGACCACGCACACCACCGAGCCCTGCACCGGGCGCTCCAGCGGCAACCGGGCCGCAGCGCTGGCCAGCGCGCCCGCCGGCTCGGCGATGATGCCCTCGGTTTGGTACAGCTCGATCATCTCGGTGCACACCGCGCCTTCCGGCACCGCCACGACCTCGTCCACCAGCTCCCGGACCACGCGGTAGCTCAACTCGCCGACGCGCCCGACCGCGGCGCCGTCGACGAAGGTGTCCACCTCGGGCAGCGCGACCGGTCCCCCGTGCTCCAGCGCGGCGCGCATGCTGGCCGCCCCAGCGGGCTCGGCGCCGACCACCCGGGTGTCCGGGAAGTGCTCCTTGAGCCACAGCACGACACCCGCCAACAGGCCACCCCCACCGACCGGCACGATCACGGTGTCCACCGGCCCGTCGTGCTGCTCGGCGATCTCCAGGCCGACGGTGCCCTGCCCGGCGATGGTGCGCGGGTCGTCGAAGGGGTGCACGTAGACGGCGCCGGTGCGCTCGCTGTCCTGCCGGGACGCCTCGCTGGCCTCGTCGAAGGAGCTGCCGACGATGATCGGCTGCACCCACTCACCGCCGATCTCGGCGATGCGGCGCCGCTTCTGGCGAGGCGTGTTGGCCGGCAGGTACACCCGGCCCTCGATCTCCAGCTCGCGGCAGGCGAAGGCCAAGCCCTGCGCGTGGTTGCCCGCGCTGGCGCACACCACGCCGCGCTCGCGCTCCTCGGCACCGAGCGAGGAGATCAAATTGTACGCGCCGCGCACCTTGTAGGAGCGGCACACCTGCATGTCCTCGCGCTTGAAGCGCACCGGGACACCCAGCTCGCCGCTGAGGCGGCCGCTGGTCTCCAGCGGCGTGCGCCGGACCACCTGCCGCAGGCGGGTACCGGCTCGGAAGATCGCTGCGGGACTCAACACTTCGGCCACCTAACGATACTAAAGGCGCAGGTCGATCCCACTGCGCTCGGGTGCTGCCCCACCACTGAGCGCGCACACTGGGCACGGAGCGCCTGGAGGGGGCAGTCGCGATGGGCACATCGGTCGTGGCAGGCGTCGACGGGTCACCGCCGTCGGGTCGGGCGGCGTTGTGGGCCGCGACCGAGGCCGCCCGGGGCGGGTGGCCGCTGCACCTCGTGCTGGTCAACGACGACCCCGCCCGCGCCGACCAGGCCGAGCAGACCCTCGCGGAGCTGGTCGAGCGGTGCCGCCTGGCCAGGCCGGAGCTGGTGCTCACCGGCGAGGTCACCGAGGGCCACCCCGCCCGGGACCTGGTGCACCGCAGCGAGCAGGCGCAGCTGCTGGTCGTCGGGTCACGCGGGTACGGCGCGTTCCGGGAGGTGCTGGTCGGGGCGATCAGCACGACCGTGGCCACGCACGCCCGCTGCCCGGTCGTGGTGGTGCGCGGCGCCGCTCGGGCGAACGGGCCGGTGGTCGTCGGGGTCGACGACTCCCCTGGTAGCCAGGTCGCCCTGCGACACGCCTTCGACTGCGCGGCCCGTCGACGCGCCGAGCTGATCGCGGTGCAGGCCCTGCCGGACGCCTACTTCACCGCCGACGTCTACCCACCCCTGGACCCGCCGGAGATCCGCACCCGCGCCGACCTGCACCTGGCCGAGCAGCTCGCCGGCTGGTGCGCCGAGCACCCCGACGTCCCGGTGCACCGCCGGGTGGCCAACCAGCACCCGGTCACCGCCCTGTGCGGCGCTGCGGAGTCCGCGCAGCTGCTGGTCGTGGGGCATCGCGGCCGCGGCGGCTTCGCCGGGCTGCTGCTCGGCTCGGTCGCCAACGGCGTCCTGCACCACGCGCCCTGCCCGGTCGCGGTGGTGCGCACATCGGTGCACCGCTGACGGGTCACTCCAGTGGCTGCTGCCGCCAGACCTCCTTGTACCGCTCGGCGGCCTCGGCGTCGCGCTGCCTGCGCACCGCAGAGCCGTGGCCAGGTGGGAACCCGTACCGCAGTAGGCGCGCATCGACGCTGTCCACCGAATTGGTCAGCACGATGCGGGCCACCACCAGCAGCCCCAGCAGCAGGGCTCCGGCCGCGATCGGCCACGCCCCGCCAAACACGCCCAAGCCCACGAACAGCACGGCGCCCAGCGGGGCGATCTGGATCAACCCGCGGATGAGGACCCGCAGCACCCACGTCCGGCAGGTGGCATCGTGCAGCACCCACTCGCGGTACTGCTCGGGCAGCCTGCCGCCGAACTGGAAGTACAACCAGCGAGCTGGACCGGGACGCTTGACCGACACCAGCCAAGCCTAACGCCCGCCCGCGGCGACCCCGGCAGCGTCCACACTGGACGAGGGCTTCCGCACGCCTGTTCGGCGTGGCACCATCGCCGGTCGATCGAGCCGACCGCGGACCAGCGCGGAGGAAGGACCTGCCGCATGTTCAACGTCGAAGCGGTCCGGCTGGCCGGAGCCGACATCGAACTGCCCAGGATGATCCCGGTCGAGCAGCGGTTCGCCGCCGAGGCGGTGGCGGACCTGGAGGGCGCCATCCGCGGCCAGGTCGCCGCGCACGACCGCGCCCACCCGGTCAGCGGCAAGCGGATCGCGATCAGCGTGGGCAGCCGCGGCATCGCCCAGCTCGACCGCATCGTTGCCACCCTGGTCGACGCGCTGGTCGACTGCGGCGCCAGCCCGTTCGTCGTCCCGGCGATGGGCAGCCACGGCGGTGCTACCGCGGCCGGTCAGCGGCAGGTGCTCGCCGAGTACGGCATCACCGAGGAGAGCATCGGCGCGCCGATCACCTCCTCGATGGAGACCGTCGTGGTCACCGAGCTCCTCGACGGCACGCCGGTGCACTTCGACGCCGGAGCAGCCGACGCCGACGGGGTCGTGGTGCTCGGGCGGGTCAAGCCGCACACCGACTTCCGCGGCACCCACGAGAGCGGCCTGGCCAAGATGATCGCCATCGGGCTGGGCAAGCACCGCGGTGCCACCACCCTGCACTCGCACGGCTTCGAGGCCTTCCACACCCTCATCCCCGCCGTGGCCGAAGCGGTGCTGCAGGTGGTCCCGGTCGAGTTCGGGCTGGCCGTGGTGGAGAATGCCTACGAGCAGGTGGCCCGGTTGGAACTGGTCCCGCCCGGCGCGCTGCTGCAGCGCGAGGCGGAGCTGCTGGTCGAGGCCAGGCGGCTGATGCCGAAGCTGCTGGTCTCCGACATCGACGTGCTGGTCGTCGACGAGATCGGCAAGGACATCAGCGGCGCCGGGATGGACCCCAACATCACCGGCCGCGCCCCGGTCAACGCCGCGCACTTCCGCGCCGTGCCGATCAGGCGCGTGGTGGTGCTCGGGCTGACCGAGCACACCGGCGGCAACGCCAGCGGCCTGGGCATGGCCGACGTGACCACGCAGCGCTGCCTGGACCAGATCGACTTCGGGTCCTTCTACACCAACTCGCTGACCTCCGGTGTGCCCGAAGGGGCGCGCATCCCGATGGCGCTGGCCAACGACCGCGACGCCATCACGGCCGCGCTGCACCTGTCCCGCGGCCCCCGCGAGCGCCCGGCCAAGGTGGTGCGCATCCGCAACACCCTGTCGTTGCCGCGCATCGAGGTCTCCGAGGCCTACGCCCAGGAGGTCGCCGACCACCCGGACCTGACCGCACTCGGCGAACCGCACGACTGGGCCTTCGACGCCACCGGCACCCTGCCGCCCCTGCCCGCGCACTCCTGACCCGCGGGTAGCTCCTCTTCCCAGGCATCCGGAACCGTCGGCCGGTCCCGAGCTTTGATTTCATTCGACACTGAAGCGACAGACATAGTAGACTTCGAAGGTGCGGAGCACGCTTCCGGAGCCGCCGAGGAAGGGCAGCAGAACTAAAATCGGATGGTTCTCCCCGAGTGGCGAAGGCGAGGGACGCCAATGGAGCCTCCCCTGACCACCGACCGGTTGATCGTGCGGGACTGGACCACCAGCGACGCCGACGTGCAGGCCGCGCTCGCGCTCTACGGCCGACCCGAGGTGACCGAGTGGCTCACCCCGGTCGTCCCCAACGTCGCCGACCTCGCCGCGATGCGCGCCGTGGTGCAGTCCTGGACCGAGTCGCAGCCGAACCTGGTCCCGCCAACCGGGCGGTGGGCGATGCAACGCCGGTCCGATGACCTGGTGGTCGGTGGGCTGGTGCTGCGGATGCTGCCGCCCTACGACCACGACGTCGAGCTGACCTGGCAGCTGCGCCCCGAGGCGTGGGGCCACGGCTACGCCACCGAGGCCGCGGTCGCGCTGCTGCGCTGGGCCTTCACCTACGACATCGACGCGGTGTTCGCCCTGACCCGCCCGGACAACACGCGGGCCATCTCCACCGCGCAGCGCATCGGCATGGAGTGGGTCGGCGAGACGACCAAGTACTACGACACCGCCCTGCAGGTCTACCGCATCCGCCCGGGCGACCTGCCCACCTAGCCGCATCTCCTCCACTGTGGACGTCCGCGGTGATCACCGAGCGTCGCTGGAACTGGCCGCGATCGGATGATCTGCTGCGGGCCCCGATGAGTGCGATCCTGGAACGGGTCTTCGACCCACCGCACCGCACGGCCGCACCCCACCGGAGGGACCTTGCCGCCCCAGTCCAGGACCACCTACCGCCAGCCCGCTCCCCCACCCCGCCCGCTCCGGCGCCGCCCGCGCTCCGGCCCGCGGGTGGCGGTGACGGTGCTGTCCGTGCTGGTGCTGGTGGTGACCGGGTACGGGTGGAGCAACTACCGGGACCTGCTCAACGGGCTGGCCACCAGCGACGTCACCGACGGCGCCGGGGCCGACGGGGCCGTGGACATCCTGCTGGTCGGGATGGACAGCCGCACCGACGCGCACGGCAACCCGCTGCCCGAGGACGTGCTGCGCGAGCTGCACGCCGGGGAGAACGACGCGGCGCTGACCGACACGATCATCCTGCTGCACATCCCCAACGACGGGTCCAGCGCGACCGGGTTCTCCTTCCCCCGCGACTCCTACGTGCACATCCCCGGCCACGGCCGCCACAAGATCAACTCGGCGTACTCCCGCGGCAAGGAGAACGCCGTCGCGGCGGGCACCAGGCGCGGCGTCACCGACCAGGCGCAGCTGACCCGCGAGGGCGGCGACGCCGGGCGCAAGCTGCTGGTGCGCACCGTCGAGCAGCTGACCGGGGTGTCGGTGGACCACTACGCCGAGGTCAACCTGCTCGGGTTCGCGCGCATCACGCAGGCCGTCGGCGGGGTTCCGGTGTGCCTGCGGGCGGCGACGAAGGACAGCTACTCGGGGGCGGACTTCCGCGCCGGACCGCAGACCATCTCCGGACCCGACGCGCTGGCGTTCGTCCGGCAGCGCCACGGCCTGCCGCGCGGCGACCTCGACCGCGTGGTGCGCCAGCAGGCGTTCCTGTCCGGGCTGACGCAGTCGATGCTCTCCGGTGGGGTGCTGGCCAACCCCGCCCGGTTGCAGGAGCTGATCGGCTCGGTCCAGGACTCGGTGGTGCTGGACCGCGACTGGGACGTGCTCGCCTTCGCCGAGCGGATGCGCGGGCTGGCCGGGGGCGCGGTCCGGTTTACCACGATCCCGATCGAGGACGCCGACTACGACACCCCGGCGGACGGCCAGGCGGTGCTGGTCGACCCGCGCGCGGTCCGGGCGGCGGTCAACCGCACCATCGACCCGTCGGCCCCACCCGAGCCGGCGAGCGAGGAGACCGGCGCGGCCACCGTGGACGTGCTCAACGCGACCCGCACCTCGGGCTTGGCGCAGCGGGTGCGGTCGGAGCTGTCCCAGCGGGGCGTGCCGGTGGGCAAGGTCGGCAACACCGGGTCCCGCAGGTACTCGGTGGTGCAGTACGCGCCCGGCGCTGCCGCCACCGCCGAGGAGGTCGCTTCGCTGCTCGGCGGGCTGTCCACGGAGGAGAACGGATCCGTGCCGAGCGGGCGGGTGCAGGTGCTGATCGGCAGCGACTACCGCGGTCCGGCTGCCCCGAGGTTCGCGCCGCCGCAGGCCGTCGTGCTCGACGGACCGGCCCGGCAGCAGAGCACCACCCCCGACCCCGCCACGATCACCGCGGACGGCATCCCCTGCGTCAACTGACCCGAGGCTGATCGGTGGTGAGGCAGCCCCCTCGCCCGTCTCACCACCGACCAGCGCGGCTGGTGGCTACCCCCAGCGACTCAACCGCCAGCCCGCCGCAGCGGCGCCGCCGCTGCCCGGTCGTCGGAAAGCCCTCGAAGGGGTTCGTCCAGACCCCTGCGCCGGTGGTGCGTCGTCGGTCAGCTCGGGAACCGGCAGCTGGATGATCAACAGCCCCAGCATCGTCGAGCGCCGCGGTGCGCCGGGGTCTGGAACGGGTCCACCGCTGGATGACGATACGCCGGGCGCGGGGCCGCCGCGAGCTCCCAGAACGCCTGCGCTGGGCGGCTGTGCGCGCACAATCACCGTTCCGGGTCGCTGGTTCTCACCCGATGCGCGGAATCGAGTGGCGCTTGTCTCAACCCCGGCATCCGGGGCCCGCGAACGGGCCGGTTCGAACCCGCGTGCGGTAGCGTTTCCGCATGTCCAACGCACCGATCTCGCCCGCGCACGCCTACCAGGTGCTGTTGGCCGGCAACCAGAGGTTCGTCGAGAACAACCACCAGCACCCGAACCAGGACGCCGACTACCGCGCCTCGCTGGCGCCCGGGCAGCGCCCGTTCGCCGTGCTGTTCGGCTGCTCCGACTCCCGGCTGGCCGCGGAGATCATCTTCGACCAGGGCCTCGGTGACCTCTTCGTGGTGCGCACCGCCGGGCAGGTCACCGGCCCCGAGGTGCTGGGCAGCATCGAGTACGGCGTCGGCGTGCTGGGCGCGCCGCTGGTGGTGGTGCTCGGCCACGACTCCTGCGGTGCGGTGACCGCGGCCCGCCAGACCGTCATCGAGGGGTCCGCCCCGCCCGGGTTCCTGCGCGACATCGTGGAGCGGGTGACGCCGAGCGTGCTGGCCGCGCGCGCCGAGGGCGGCACCGAGGTCGACGAGATCGTCGACGTGCACATCCAGCGCACCAGCGACCTGCTGCTGGAGCGGTCCACCCTGCTGGCCAAGGAGGTCGACGCGGGCCGCTGCGCGGTCGTCGGCCTGTGCTACCGCCTCACCGACGGCACGGTCCGCGAGGTCAACAGCCACGGGCTGAGTCCCCAGCCCAGCGAGGTCTGACGGCACGCAGTCACCCCCGCGCCTGGTCCAGGTGCGGGGGTGACTGCGTGCCGGGCCGCTTCGAGGGGCTGGAACGGGCTGGCCACGTTAGCCTTCGAGGGCACGATCCGGGGGAAAGGATCCAGTCCGGTGACCGTCCAGCCGCGTCGAGTGCTGCTGATCAGCGCGACCATCGGTGAGGGGCACAACGCGACCGGCCGGGCCGTGGCGGAGGCCGCCGGTCGGGTGTGGCCGGGGTGCGAAGTCGGCTGGCTGGACGCGCTGCGCGCGATGGGTCGCTGGGTGCCCGGCGCGTTCAACTGGATCTACGTCACCAACGTCGAGTCCACGCCGTGGCTGTACGACTTCTTCTACGCTTCGTTGTGGCGCTACCGGTGGTTCGCCAACGCCTCGCGCCGCTTCGTCGGGGCCTGGAGCGGGCGGCGGATGCGGCGGGCGATCGCCGAGCACGATCCCGACCTGATCGTCTCGACCTACCCGCTGGGCACCGCCGGGCTGGACTGGCTGCGGCGGCGCGGCGGGCTGGACATCCCGGTGGCGGCGGTGGTCTCGGACTTCTCCCCGCACCCTTTCTGGGTCTACCCCGAGGTCGACCTGCACCTCGTGATGAGCGAGGCCAGTCTGCGGGAGATGCGGCGAGCCGAGCCGGACGCGGTGGGCGCGGTGTGCGTGCCGCCGGTGGTCTCGGCGTTCCAGCCGGGTGACCGAGCGGTCGCGCGGCGCGGGTTCGGCCTCCCGGAGTCGGGGTTCACGGTGCTGATCTCGTGCGGTTCGCTCGGGTTCGGTTCGGTGGAGCGCGCGGTGCAGGCCGCGTTGCGCGCCGAGGGCGTGGCCCGGGTCGTGGTGGTCTGCGGGCGCAACGAGGCGTTGCGGCAGCGGTTCGCCGACCGCTGCGAAGACCGGCTGGTCGCGCTGGGGTGGGTGGCGGACATGCCGCGCCTGGTGGCCTGCGCGGACGTCGTGGTCACCAACGCGGGCGGGGCGACCGCGCTGGAGGCGCTGGCCTGCGGGCGGGCGGTGGTCATGTTCGAGCCGATCGCCGGGCACGGCCGGGCCAACGCGGAGCTGATGGCCGACGCCGAGCTGGCCGAGCTGTGCCCGCGGGCGGCCGACCTGACCGCGACGCTGCGCCGCTGGGCCGCGGATCCGGGCGAGCTCACCCAGCGGGAGCAGATGGCGCTCAAGCACTGCCAGGCCGCGGACTTCGCCGACCAGGTGGCCGCGCTGGCGGACCTCCCCCGGCACCACGGCCGCCGCCCCCTGCGCCCGCAGGACGCCTTCTTCGTCCACGCCACGACTCGGGAGGTGGCGCAGCAGACCGGTGCGGTCCTGCGGCTGGCGGGGCCGCCGCGGGCGGTGCACGACTGGTGCGAGGAGATCACCGTCCGGATCGAACGGCGTGCCGGGCAGTTGCCGATGTTCACGAGGCGACTGGTGCTGCGCCGGAGCAGGCGACCACAGTGGATTCACGACCGGGACATCGAGCCTCGCGACCACCTGCGCTGCCGCGAGGTTGCCGGTGAGCAAGCCGTCGCGGAGGCCCGCAACCAGTTCTTCAGCGCCCCGGTGCGCACCGACCGGCAGCCGTGGGAGCTCCTGCTGCTGCGCGAGAGCGGGTCCGGTCAGGTTTGGCTGCTGGCGAAGCTGCACCACGCGCTCGGCGATGGTGTCGCCGTGACCAGCGCGCTGCTGCGGTTGCTGACCGATGATCCGCGGCCCGCGTCGGCGCCTGGTCAAGGTGGCTCGCCGACGTGGTACCGACGCGCGGGCGCGATCGCACGCGGGCTGGTGAGCCTGGCTGGGGCCGGGACCGCGCCGCGCAGCCCTTGGGGCGGCCGCAGCACCGCGAACCGCTCCTTCGACGGAGTGGAACTGCCCGCCGCCGAGGTCCGCGCGGGCGCGCGCCGGTGCGGCGTGAGCACCACGGTGCTGCTGCTCGGGGTGGTGGCTGAAGCGCTGCACCGAGCACTGCCCGATCCGGTGGCTGGCCAGCGTTTCCGGGTGATGGTGCCGCGCACGGTCCGCACCGGGCGGGGTGGCGTTGGCACCGATGTGCCCGGCAACCACACCGCGTCGCTGGCGCTGGACCTGCCGGTGGGCCCGATGCCCGCCGCCCAGCGGCTCGCGGCCGTTGCTGCTGAGCTCGGCGCACCGGAGCGCACTGGCCAACCCGCTGCCGCCGGTGCCGTGCTGGCAGCTCTCGGCGTCCTGCCCGCACCGGTGCACGCCTGGGTCGTGCGGCGGATCTACCAGCGCCGGTTCTTCAACGCTGTGGTGTCGGTGCTGCCTGGGCAGCGCCGACCGGCGCACGTGGGCCCCGCGACCATCTCGGGTGTGCTGCCCGTGCTCTCGCTGGCCGACGGGGTGGGCGTCGCCGTGGGTGCGATCGGCTGGGGCGACCGCGTCGGCTTCGGCATCACCACCGACACCGGGCTCGCGCCCGACGCAGCAGTGCTGGCCGGGCACCTCCGCGACGCCTTCACGGCCCTGCGGGCAGGTGATCGGTGGTGAGCCCCAACGCCACGGTGCTGGCGATCGCCGTCCCCGCCGCAATCATCGGCGCGGCCAGCTTCGGCCTGGCCAGCGCCATCCAGCACCGGGTCACCAAGCAGGTGCCCAAGATCCACACCCTCAACCCGCGCCTGTTCTTCGAGCTGGTGCGCAAGCCGATCTGGGTCTTGAGCATCCTCACCGTGGTCATCGGGTTGTCGCTGCAGGTGGTCGCCCTGGCGTTCGGACCGCTGGTGCTGGTGCAGCCGCTGCTGGTGACCTCGGTGTTGTTCGGCGCCGCGTTCGCCGCGTGGATGGCGCACCGCAGGATGGACCTGGTGCTGGCGCTGGGCGGGCTGGCCTGCGCCGGCGGCCTCTCGGCGTTCCTGGTGCTGGCACAGCCCTCCGGGGAGGGCAGCGGGTTCACCGGCTCGTCGGTGCTGCCGCTGGCCCTGGCGCTCGGCCTGCTGGTGCTGGTGTCGCTGGCGGCGTCGCGGATCCCCGGCGAGGTCGGGGTCATCGGCCTGGCGGTGGCCACCGGGGTGCTCTACGGGGTGACCGCCGGGTTGATCAAGGTGGTGGCAGGCCAGTTCCGCACCGGCGGCCTGGCCGAGCCGTTCCAGCACTGGACGCTCTACGCGGTGTGCGTGATCGGGCCGATGGGGTTCCTGCTCAGCCAGCAGACCTTCCAGCGCGGCCGGTTGATCTCGCCCTCGCTGGCGGTGATCACCACGGTGGACCCGCTGGTCGCGGCCGCGATCGGGGTGAGCTGGCTGGGCGAGCGCATCGAGTCCTCCCCCGCCATCCTCACCGGCGAGCTGATCTCCGCGGTGGTCATCGTCATCGGCATCGTGGTGCTGACCCGCCGCAGCGAGCAGCTGCGGCGGATCCTCGACCGCAGCGACGGCTCCGAGGACGCGCCGTGGGGTTGACGGTGCGCGGGCGGACGGCGCTGGTCACGGGCGCATCGTCGGGCATCGGCGCGGCCACGGCCGCCGAACTGGCCGCGCACGGCTGCCAGCTGGTGCTCGTCGGCCGCGACCAGCGGCGGCTGGCCGAGGTGGCGGACCGGACCGGTGGGCAGGCGCTGGCCGCCGAGTTGACCGACCCGGCCGGGCTCGACCGCGTGGTCACCGCAGCGCGGCGGGCGGACCTGCTGGTGCACTGCGCGGGCATCGGGTGGGCTGGGGACCTGGCGTCGATGTCGGCAGAGCAGGTGGCGGCGCTCGCGGCGGTGAACCTGACCGCGCCGGTGCTGCTGACCAGCGCGGTGCTGCCGGAGCTGCAGCGGCGCGGCGGGCACGTCGTCTTCGTGTCCTCGATCGCGGTCGTCGGCGTGCGCGACGAGGAGGCCTACGGGGCGACCAAGGCAGGCGTGCGGGCCTTCGCGGAAGGCCTGCGCCACCACGACGGCATCGGGGTCACCACGGTGTTCCCCGGCGCGGTGCGCACCCCGTTCTTCGACGGTCGCCGCTACGACCGGCGCTTCCCGCGCGTGCTGGCGCCGCAGGAGGTCGCTGCGGCGCTGGTCCGGGGCGTCCAGCGCGGTCGGGCGGAAGTCTTCGTCCCCAGCTGGCTCGCGGTGCCCGCCCGGCTGCAGGGCGCCGTGCCCGGTCTCTACCGCGCCCTGGCCCGCAGGTTCGGCTAGCCGCGCAGCGCGCGGATCGACTCGCGCAGCGAGCCCATGGTGGCCAGCACCGCGGTCGGTTCGTAGCCGCAGTGCGCCATGCAGTTCGCGCAGCGGGGGTCGTTGCCGCGCCCGTAGTGCGACCAGTCGGTCTCCTCCAGCAGCTCGCGGTAGGTCGCCACGTAGCCGTCGTTCATCAGGTAGCACGGCCGCTGCCACCCGTAGAGCGAGTAGGACGGGATGGCCCACGCGGTGCACCGGAAGTCGACCTCGCCCGCCAGGAAGTCCAGGAACAGCGGCGAGTGGTTGAACCGCCACCGGCGCCGGCGGCCGTCGGCGAAGACCTTGCGGAACAGCTCGCGCGTCTCGGCGACGCCCATGAAGTGCTCCTGGTCGGGTGCCTTGTCGTAGGCGTAGGCCGGGGACAGCATCATCTGGTCGACCCGCAGGTCGTCGTTGAGGTAGTCCAGCACCTCGATCACCGACTGCGGGGTGTCGGAGGTGAAGAACGTGGAGTTCGTGGTCACCCGGAACCCGCGCCGCTGCACCTCCTTGATGTTGTCCACCGCCTGGGCGAAGACGCCCTTCTTGCACACCGAGGCGTCGTGCCGCTCCTCCAGCCCGTCGATGTGCACCGCCCACGCGAAGTACGGCGAGGGCCGGAACCGGTCGAGCTTGCGGGGCAGCAGCAGCGCGTTGGTGCACAGGTAGACGAACTTGCGGCGCTTGACCAGCTCCTCGACGAGGACCTCGATCTCCGGGTGCATCAGCGGTTCGCCGCCGGCGATCGAGACCACCGGCGCACCGCACTCCTCCACCGCGGCGAGGGCCTGCTCCACCGGCATCCGCTGCTTGAGCACGTTCGCCGGGTGCTGGATCTTGCCGCAGCCCGCGCACTTGAGGTTGCAGGCGAACAGCGGCTCCAGCTCCAGGGTCAAGGCGAACTTCTCGCGGCGGGCCAGCTTCTGCTTGACCAGGTAGGCCCCGACGCGGACGGCTTGGCGCACGGGAATACCCATTCAGGACACCTCCTCAGGTGCGTGGCGGTTCTGCGGTGGTGCGGCACGGCTCCACCGCGACAGGCAGGAGCCGACGGCATGCAGCCGAGCGAGCGCGGTCAGGGCCTGGCGGGGTGTTCCCGGACGCAGCAGCGGGTGCTCCGCGGTGTCGAGCACCACCCGCACCACGGCGAAGCCCCGCGAACCCGCGGCGCGGGCGAGCACCGCGGACTCCATGTCGACCGCGAGCGCGCCGGTCGCGGCCAGTTCCGCGCGCTGAGCACCGCGCACCACGTGCCGAGTGGTCAGGACCGGCCCGAGGTGCACGGGGAATCCGGCGCGCCGCAGCTCCGCGGCCAGCGTGGGCGCGGCGGGGCAGCGCACCGTGCTACCCGCTCCGCGGATCTCGTCGGCCACGACCACGTCGCCGCTGCGGACGTCCTCGCCGACGCCGCCGCCGAGACCAGCAACGACGAGCAGGTCGAAGTCCGCGGCGGCGACCGTGGTCGCGCTGCGGGCGCTGCGCCGCGGTCCGAAACCCGTGCGGCGAACGGAGTTGTGGCCCAGTGCGGCCCGCAGCGCCCGGGCCTCCAGGCCCAGCGGTGCGCAGACCAGCAGGCGTGCGGCCACCTCAGCCCCCAGCCTGGTGGTACCGGCCGAGGGCGGTCAGCGGGAAGATCACCCGGTACAGGTGGTAGTTGATGTAGAAGTCGCCGGGGAAGCCCGTCCCGGTGAACTGCGGCTCGTCCCAGCCGCCGTCCGCGCGCTGCGTGCGCGCCAGGTACTGCACACCGCGCTGGACCGCGTCGGTCTTGTGCCGCCCCAGGGACAGCAGCGCCAGCAGCGCCCACCCGGTTTGCGACGCGGTCGAGTCGCCGCGGCCGATCCACGCCGGATCGTCGTAGGACCGCAGGTCCTCCCCCCAGCCGCCGTCGGGGTTCTGGTGCTTCTCCAACCACTTCACCGCGCGCCGCAGAGCCCGGTGCTCGGACTTGACCCCGGCGCGCACCAGGGCCGGGACCACCGCTCCGGTGCCGTAGACGTGGTTGGCCCCCCAGCGGCCGAACCAGGAACCGTCCTTCTCCTGGTTGCGCAGCAACCACTTCACCCCGCGCTGGACCACCTCGTCGTCGTGGCCCAGCGCGGCGAGCGCCTCGACCACGTGCGCGGTGACGTCGGCCGACGGCGGGTCGATCACCTCGCCGAAGTCGCAGAACGGCAGCTTGCGGATCAGCTGCCGGGTGTTGTCGGCGTCGAAGGCGCCCCAGCCACCGTCGGCCGACTGCATACCGCGAAGCCAGCGGGCGCCGCGTTCGATCGCGCCCTCCACCGCGACCCGGTCCGGGTGGTCCATGCGGTGCAGCGCCAGCAGCACCTCGGCGGTGTCGTCGATGTCCGGGTAGCCGTCGTTGTCGAACTCGAACGCCCAGCCGCCCCCGGCGGGCAGGTCCGGGCGGCGGACCGACCAGTCGCCCTTGACCCGGATCTCCTCGGCGAGCAGGAAGTCGGTGGCCCGGCGCAGCGCCGGGTGCGCGCTGGGCACGCCCGCGTCGTGCAGGGCCTGCATGCCAAGCACGGTGTCCCACACCGGCGACTGGCAGGCCTCCAACCGCCGCACCACGCCGTGCGGGGTCTGCTCCCGGACCAGGAACCGCTCCAGCCCGGCCAAGCCCTGCCGCAGCACCGGGTGGTCCATCGGGTAGCCGAGCAGGTGCAGCGCCAGCAGCGAGTACACCCACGGCGGCTGGATCCCGCCCCAGGACCCGTCGGCCTCCTGCCGGGCCACGATCCACTCCGCGGCGCGCAGCATCGCGTGCTTGCGCACGCTGCGCAGCGGGCGCTTCTGGTACCGGTGCAGGACCCGGTCCAGCAGGTGGAAGGCGTACTTCCAGGACCACTCGGCCCGGGCGGGCGGGCAGGGGCGCCCGGTGCGCAGCTCCTGCACCGTGATGTCCAGGTCCCGGCGGGGCCGCAGGGTGCACACCACGGTCAGCGGCACCACCGTCTGGCGCGCCCAGCACGCCCAGTCCGCCACGTTCAGCGGGAACCAGCTGGGCAGCAGCACGAGCTCAGGTGGCATGGCGGGCAGCTCGTCCCAGGACCACTCGCCGAACAGCGCCAGCCAGATCCGGGTGAACACCCGGGTCGCCTCCAGCCCGCCGTGCTCCAGGACCCAGGTGCGGGCGGCGGCCATGTGCGGGGCGTCGACGTCGTCCCCGGCCAGCTTGAGCGCGGTGTAGGCCTCCACCGTGGTGGACAGGTCGCCCGGACCGCCGTGGAAGTTGGCCCAGGTCCCGTCGGCGCGCTGCTGGGAGCGGATCCAGCGCGCCGCCTGCTCGGTCTCCACCGCGGTGCGGATGCCGAGGAACTGCCGCAGCAGCAGGTCCTCGACATCCATGGTCACGTTGGTCTGCAGCTCGCCCTTCCACCAGCCGTCCGGGTGCTGCCGGGACAGCAGGTGGTCGCGGGCGGCGACCATCGCGGTCCGCGAGTCGGGGATCACGACCGCGCGGGTGGGCCTCTGCTGCAACTGATCGGTCAAAGCTTCCTCCGTACGATGAACGCGGCGAGTTCGGTCAACGCCTCGGTGGTGTCCCGGGGGCCGCGCGGCAGGTGGCGGTCGGCGGCGGCCAACCGGCGCTGGCACTCCTGCCGGGCCCAGTCGGCCGAACCGGCGCGCTGCACCATCTCGGCGGCTTCGAGCAGCTGCTGCTCGGTGAGCGGTTCGGGTTGGGCGTAGAGCTCGCGCAGCCGCTCCCCCGCCGCGGTGCCCGAGTTCAGCGCGTGCACCACGGGCACGGACTTCTTGCGGGCGCGCAGGTCCGACAGCACCGGTTTGCCGGTGACCTCCGGGTCACCCCACAGCCCGAGCAGGTCGTCCACCAGTTGGAAGGCCATGCCGAGTTCGGTGCCGAAGGTGTGCAGGCCGAAGACGGTGTCCTCCGGTGCCCCGGCGGTGAGCGCGCCGATCGAGGTCGCGCAGGCCAGCAGCGCGGCGGTCTTGTCGTGCGCCATGTGCAGGCACTCCTCGAGCGTGACCTCGGCGCGGTGCTCGAAGTCCAGGTCCGCGGCCTGCCCGGCGATCAGCACGCGGGTGGTGGCCGACAGCGACCGGGCCGCGGCCGCGGCGTGCGGGGAGCTCGACCCGAGCAGCACCTCGGTGGCCAGCGCCAGCAGCGCGTCCCCGGCCAGCAGCGCGGCGGGGCGGCCGAACACCGTCCAGGCGGTGGCGCGGTGGCGACGGGAGGTGTCGCCGTCCATCACGTCGTCGTGCAGCAGCGAGAAGTTGTGCACCAGCTCCACCGCCGCGGCTGCTGCGATGGCCTGCTCCGCTGGGCCCGGCGGACGGGCGCACTGCGCGGACAGCAGCACCATCGCTGGTCGCAGGGCCTTGCCGCCACCTCCTTCGGCGGATCCGTCGACGCCCCGCCAGCCGAAGTGGTACTCGCACACGCGGCGGGTGTCGGGATCGAGCTGGGCGACCGCGCGGCGTAGCACGGGGTCTACGGATTCCCGCGCCGTGAGCAGGACCGGTGGCAGAACTGTCGTCATGCGGTCACCTCCACGCCGTGTCGCTCGCGCAGGTCCGCGGCCACCACCTCGGCCGCACGTGCTCCGCTGCGCACCGCGCCCTCGGTGGTGTCCGGCCAGCCCGTGCCCGTCCACGCCCCGGCCAATGCCAGGCCTGGCACCGGGGTGCGCGCGTCCGGGCGGATCGCGGCGGTGCCCGGTGCCTGCCGGAAGGTGGCGTGGGGTTCGCGGGTGACGAAGAAGTCGACCAACCCCGCTTCGCGGGCGCGGGGGAAGAGCTGCTGCACGGCCGGGACGAACAGCGCGCGCAGGTCCTCGGTTCGCTGGTCGACGTACTTTTGGGCGGCCGACAGCGACAGCGCCAGGTACTGGCCGTGCGCCCCGGAGATCGCGGTGCGGTCGAAGACCCACTGCACCGGGGAGTCCAGCACCGCGGCCATCCGGAGGCCGGTGACCCGCCGGTCGTAGTGCAGGTGCACGTTGACGATCGGCGCGGCCGACAGCCGCGCCCACTCCGCGGTGCCGGGCACCGGCAGGTCCGCGAGCAGTCCGGCCGCCACTCGGTGCGGCACTGCCACGACCACCGCGTCCGCGGCGAACTCCCGGCTGGTGCCGCCTTCCTTGGCGAAAACGTGGAAACCCGCGCCAGCGCGCCGGATGGCCCGCACCCGGCAGCGCACCCGCACACCGGCACCAACGGCCAGCAGCGCCCGGTGCGCGGCGTCGCCGTGCAGCTGGCCCAGCGGTGCTTGCGGGATGGCGATGTCCGCGCTGTCACTGCGGTCCAGCACCCCGGTGCGGAAGACCTTGGCGGCCAGCAACATCGACGCGTCGTCGGGAACCGCGTTGAGCGCGGCCAGGCCGAGCAAGCCCCACAGCGCCGCCACCGCTCGCGGCGATTCGCCGTGCTGGCGCAGCCATTCACCGAGGCTGATCGCATCCAGCGCGGGATCGTCCGGGTCGAGCACCCGCAGCGCGAGCGAGGTCCGCGCCACCTGTGCGCGCTGGACCGGGGTCAGCTGCCGGTAGCCCAGCAGCACCGGGAGCAGGTGCCCGGGGGCTGGCAGCTGCCAGCGGCGCAGCAGCGAAGCGCGGCCGTTCGGGCTGAGCACCGGCACGGTGAACCGGTGCTGCATGCCGATCCGGTCCTGCGCCCCGATGCGCCGCAGCAGGTCGGTGTAGGCGGTGTAGCAGCGCAGGAAGACGTGCTGGCCGGTGTCGACGACCAGGTCACCGCGCCGGAACGAGTAGGTGGCGCCGCCGAGCCGCGAGCGGGTCTCCAGCAGCTCGACGGCGAACCCCGCCTCGGCCAGGTCCAGCGCCGCGGTCACCCCGGCCAGCCCGCCGCCGACCACCATCACGCGCCCGCGGCTCACGGTGCCATCCCCGCCAAGGACCGTGCTGCGACCCCGGCCTTGCGCCAGCCCGAAAGCGAGGTCCGCTGGTTCAGCGCCGCCCCCGGGTCGGCGGCGATGCGCGCCAGCAGCTCGTGGTAGATCCCTGCCATCGACGCGCAGCAGGCCCGGCTGCGCCGGTCCAGCATGGGCAGCAGGAGTAGTCCCTCGCTGTACCACTGCTCGGCCCGGGCGGTCTGGAAGCGGATCAGCGCCGACCACCGCTGCTGGTCCTCGACCAGCCCGTTGCCCGGGTGCAGCCGGACCCCGAAGCGCTCCAGGTCCTCGGCTGGCAGGTACACCCGCCCGTCGCGGTGGTCCTCGCGGACGTCGCGCAGGATGTTGGTCAGCTGCAGCGCGACGCCGAGCGCATCCGCCCGCCGCTCGGCCGTGGCCTGGTCGAGCGCGCCGAACACGCCCAGCGACAGGCGTCCGATCGAGCCGGCGACGCACCGGCAGTAGTGCAGCAGCTCGTCGAAGGTCCGGTACCGCGCACCGCGCACATCGGCTTCGCAGCCGTCGACCAGCTCGTCGAAGGCGGCCATCGGCAGCGACAGCCGCTCGGCCGCATCGGCCAGGGCGACCAGCACCGGGTCGGTCGAGACGGTGCTGGCCGCGTGGACATCCTCGCGGGCTCGGCGGAGCTCGCGCAGCTTCTCCTGCGGTGGGAGGTCACCGTCGCCGATGTCGTCGACGCGGCGGGCGAAGGCGTACACCGCCGACAGCGCCCGCCGCTTCGGGGCGGGCAGCAGCCGGATGCCGTAGGAGAAGTTCCGCGCCTGCTCCCGCGTGATCCGCTCGCACTCCAGGTAAGCGTCCCGGACCCGCGTCGACTGGGTCACCACGCGCCTCCCAACACGGACAACCGCCCCCATTCGGCGAACGTGCGCCACCGGCTCGGCCGCACGTCGTGGCCGAGCGGGTCGTGGCCCGCGGCGGCGAAGGCCGCTGCGGTAGCCCGGCCGCCAGCCACGTACCCGGCGACCGCGACCCGGGCCGTGCCGGACAGCCGGCCGACCAGCGGGGCGCCCGACTCGAGCATCCGCCGCGCCCGGTCCACTTCGTACCTCACCAGCCCACGCAGCCTGGTCGGGGCGCGCGCGGCGACCAGGTCCGCTTCAGCGCACCCGAAGCGCCGCATGTCGTCGGTCGGCAGGTACACCCGGTCCTGGCGGTAGTCCTCGGCGAGGTCCTGGCAGTGCTCCAGGACCTGCAGCGCGCTGCAGATCCGGTCGGACAGCTCGACCAGCGGGGCCTCGGCCCGGCCGAAGACGTGCAGCACCGCCTCCCCGACCGGGTTGGCCGACAACGCGCAGTAGTCGAGCAGGTCGTCGAAGGTCCGGTAGCGGCGCACCCGCTGGTCCTGCCGGTTGGCCTCGATCAACTTGACCAGCACTTCGTGCGGAATGGCACACTCGGTGACCGTGGTGGTCAGGGCCCGCATGATCGGGATGCGAGCCGCGCCGTGGTAGGCGCGGCGGAGGTCGACCTCCAGGAAGTCCAGCAGCGCGCCGCGGTTGCCCGGCGCCTCGTCCCCGGCGAAGTCGACCAGCCGGAAGAACCCGTAGAGCGCGTGCAGGTGCTGTCGCAGGCCGTGCGGCAGGATCCGGGAGGCGACCGGGAAGTTCTCCGACCGCATCCTGGCGAGCACCGCCGCCCTGCGCGGAAAATCACCCGAACGTGCGACGCTGTTCGGGTGGCCGGATTCCTCTCCCGACAGCGTGCCATCGGGCAGCGACAGGACCATCAACCCTCCTCCTCTTCCCCGGTCAGGAGGCGCAACCGGCATCGTATGAGCAGCACAGCCCCACCGCAGGGTGAGCTGGTGGGCACCCTTTTCCTTGCATCGCGCCGGTGTTCGAACTAATTCGGACCCTGTAGATCCACATTGGACAAATGATCATCCGATCCACATTGGACGAACAGGACCCGGGTGGCGGACCGCTCGGCGCACCGCCGAGCCCCGCCGGACGACTGCGTGGCGTTCGAGTGGCGGGCATTGACATCCCAGCGACGGAGCGATGCACCGCGAAAGCCTTCTCCCGCGTGATGGTTTCGGATGACCTGTCACCCCGCGATCAGCTTCCAGTCCCAGCTCTGGACGACAGCAGCGGCGCGCCTTACACCTACGCATCGTTCTCAGTGTTCGGTGCGCTACCTCAACTTGCCCGCGAACTTCCCTGTGGTCGCGTCAGTTCTTGCTGTTTTGCAAGGGTTTTCGCGTTCTGGTGGTGTGTTGATCACCTGATTGTGGGATGGTGATGTGCTCGAATTCTTGTTCGATGCTTGGGAGAATGGTGTCATGACACCGCTGATGG
>NZ_JBEPDU010000031.1:0-88855 GCF_040300525.1 Saccharopolyspora sp. NPDC000359
CGACACCTACGGCGGCATGGCCCGCCACGGCGGCGGCGCGTTCTCCGGCAAGGACCCGTCGAAGGTGGACCGCTCGGCGGCCTACGCCATGCGCTGGGTGGCCAAGAACGCCATCGCCGCGGGCCTGGCCAGCCGGATCGAGGTGCAGGTGGCCTACGCGATCGGCAAGGCGGCCCCGGTCGGCCTGTTCGTGGAGACCTTCGGCACCGAGAACGTCGACCCGGTCAAGATCCAGGCGGCGATCAACGAGGTCTTCGACCTGCGTCCGGCCGCCATCGTGCGTGACCTGGACCTCCTGCGCCCGATTTACGCGCAGACGGCCGCGTACGGTCACTTCGGACGCAGTGACGTGGACCTGCCGTGGGAGCGCACCGACCGTGCCGAGGCGCTGAAGAGCGCCGCCGGCATCTGATCGAACGCCGGAGCTGGCGCGCGGACTGCGGGGCGCGGGGGACCGTGCCCCGCAGTCCGGTGCGACGGCCGTCCATGTGGAGAGCTTCGGGGCGGGCCCGCCCCCTGGTAAAGGAGTAGTGCAGTGCGGATTGCGGTGACCGGATCCATCGCCACCGACCACCTGATGTCCTACCCCGGTAGGTTCACCGAGCAGCTCGTCGCCGACCGCCTGGACCAGGTGTCGCTGTCGTTCCTGGTCGACGAGCTGGTCTTGCGCCGCGGCGGGGTGGCTCCCAACATCACCTTCGGCCTCGGGCAGCTGGGCGTCGGCTCGATCCTGGTCGGCGCCGTCGGCCGCGACTTCGACGACTACCGCTCCTGGCTGGAGCGGCACGGCGTGGACACCGCCTCGGTGCACGTCTCGGAGACCAAGCACACCGCCCGGTTCCTGTGCACCACCGACACCGACTTCAACCAGATCGCCTCGTTCTACGCCGGCGCGATGGCCGAGGCCCGCGACATCGAGCTCAAGCCGGTCGCCGATCGCGTCGGCGGGCTCGACGTGGTGGTCGTCTCCGCCAACGACCCGGACGCGATGCTGCGGCACACCCAGGAGTGCCGGGACCGCGGCTACCGGTTCATCGCCGACCCCGGCCAGCAGCTGGCCCGGATGGACGGCGACGGGATCCGCAAGCTGGTCGAGGGCGCGCAGTACCTGTTCACCAACGAGTACGAGCACGGCCTGCTGCTGCAGAGCACCGGCTGGAGCCACGCCGAGGTGCTCGACCGGGTCGGCAGCTGGGTGACCACGCTGGGCCCGAAGGGCGTCCAGGTGGAGTCCGGGTCGCAACCCTCGGTGCAGGTGGAGCCGCCGAAGGAGAAGCAGAAGGGCGACCCGACCGGGGTCGGCGACGCGCTGCGCGCCGGGTTCCTGGCCGGACTTTCCCACGATCTGGGACTGGAGAGGTCGCTGCAGCTCGGATGTGCCCTGGCCACTGTTTCCCTGGAGGCAGACGGCCCGCAGGAGTACCAGGTGGAGCGCGAGTCGTTCCTCGCCCGGTTCGCCGAGGCGTACGGTGACTCGGCTGCGGGCGAGGTCGGGGCGAAGCTCCGCTGAGCAACGGGGAGTAGGCACGGCAATGGCAGATCGGCAGAACGATCCGAGCGGGTTCCTGACCGCCCTCGGCGAGCGCGTCCTCGTCGCCGACGGTGGCATGGGCACCGCGTTGCAGGGTTTCGACCTGACGTTGGACGACTTCGCCAACCTGGAGGGCTGCAACGAGATCCTCAACGTGACCCGGCCCGACGTGGTGTCCTCGATCTACCGGGGCTACCTGGAGGCGGGCTCGGACGCGATCGAGACCAACACCTTCGGCGCGAACTGGGCCAACCTCGCCGAGTACGACATCCCGGAGCGCATCCGGGAGCTCGCCGAGAAGGGCTCGGCGCTGGCCCGCGAAGCGGCCGACGAGTACTCCACGCCGGAGCGGCCGCGGTTCGTGCTGGGCTCCGTCGGACCGGGCACCAAGCTGCCGACGCTGGGGCACGCGCCCTACGCGAAGCTGCGCGACGCCTACCTGGAGCAGGTCCTGGGCATGCTCGACGGCGGCATCGACGCGGTGCTGGTCGAGACCTCGCAGGACCTGCTGCAGACCAAGGCCTCGATCATCGCGGCCAAGCGGGCGATGGCCCAGGCCGGGCGGCGGGTGCCGATCATCGCGCAGGTCACCGTGGAGACCACCGGCACCATGCTGGTCGGTTCCGAGATCGGCGCGGCGCTGACCGCGCTGGAGCCGCTGGGCATCGACCTGATCGGGATGAACTGCGCGACCGGCCCGGCGGAGATGAGCGAGCACCTGCGGGTGCTGGCACAGCACTCCCGCATCCCGCTGTCGGTGATGCCCAACGCCGGTCTGCCGGAGCTGGGCCCCAACGGCGCGGTGTACCCGCTGCAGCCCGAGGAGCTGGCCGAGGCGCTGGTCGGGTTCGTCAACGACTACGGGGCGCGGCTGGTCGGCGGCTGTTGCGGCACCACCACCGAGCACGTCCGCGCGGTGGCCGAGGCGGTCCGCGGGATCAACCCCGCACCGCGCACCCCGGAGCACATCCCGTCGATCTCGTCGGTGTACCAGTCGGTGCCCTTCGAGCAGGACGCCTCCATCCTCAACGTCGGCGAGCGGACCAACACGAACGGTTCCAAGGCCTTCCGCGAGGCCATGCTGGAGGGCCGCTACGACGACTGCGTGGAGATCGCCAAGGCCCAGACCCGCGAGGGCGCGCACATGCTCGACCTGTGCGTGGACTACGTGGGCCGGGACGGCACCGTGGACATGCGGGAGCTGGCCTCGCGGCTGGCGACCGCCTCGACGCTGCCGATCATGGTCGACTCCACCGAGCCGGAGGTCATCCAGGCCGGGTTGGAGCACCTCGGTGGCCGGTGCGCGATCAACTCGGTCAACTGGGAGGACGGCAACGGGCCGGGCTCCCGGTACGAGCGGGTCATGCAGATGGCCGTCGAGCACGGTGCCACCGTCGTGGTGACCTGCATCGACGAGGAGGGCCAGGCGCGCACCGCGGAGTGGAAGCTGCGGGTCGCCGAGCGGCTGATCGAGGACATGACCGCCAACTGGGGCCTGGAGGAGTCCGCGATCATCATCGACTGCCTGGTCTTCCCGATCACCACCGGGCAGGAGGAGGTCCGCAAGGACGCCATCGAGACGATCAACGCGATCCGGGAGCTCAAGAAGCGCCACCCGCAGGTGCAGACCACGCTCGGCCTGTCCAACGTCTCGTTCGGGCTCAACCCGGCCGCGCGGCAGGTGCTCAACTCGGTGTTCCTCAACGAGTGCCGGGAAGCCGGGCTGGACACCGCGATCCTCAACGCCTCCAAGATCCTGCCGATGAGCAAGATCGACGAGGAGGCGCGCAGCGTCGCGCTGGACCTGGTCTACGACCGGCGCCGCGAGGGCTACGACCCGCTGCAGAAGCTCATGCAGCTGTTCGAGGGCCAGACCGCGAAGTCCAGCAGCGCCTCGCGCGCCGAGGAGCTGGCCAAGCTGCCGCTGTTCGAGCGGCTGGAGCGGCGCATCATCGACGGTGAGCGCAACGGCCTGGAGGCCGACCTGGACGCGGCGATGGCCGAGAAGCCGCCGCTGGCGATCATCAACGAGAACCTGCTGGCGGGCATGAAGGTCGTCGGTGACCTGTTCGGCTCGGGGCAGATGCAGCTGCCGTTCGTGCTGCAGTCGGCCGAGGTGATGAAGGCCGCGGTGGCCTACCTCGAACCGCACATGGAGAAGGACGACTCCGGCGGCAAGGGCAAGCTGCTGCTGGCCACGGTCAAGGGCGACGTGCACGACATCGGCAAGAACCTGGTCGACATCATCGTGTCCAACAACGGCTACGACGTGGTCAACATCGGCATCAAGCAGCCGATCGGCGCCATCCTCGAAGCCGCCGAGGAGCACCGGGTCGACGCCATCGGCATGTCCGGGCTGCTGGTGAAGTCCACTGTGATCATGAAGGAGAACCTGGAGGAGATGAACTCCAGGGGCCTGGCCGACAAGTACCCGGTGATGCTGGGTGGCGCGGCGCTGACCCGCTCCTTCGTCGAGCACGACCTGGACGAGGTCTACCAGGGCGACGTGCGCTACGCCAAGGACGCCTTCGAGGGCCTGCACCTGATGGACCGGCTGATGGCCATCAAGCGCGGCGACAGCCCCGAGGAGGACGCCGAGGAGCAGGTCAAGAAGGCCGAGCGCAAGGCCCGCCGCGAGCGGTCCCTGCGCATCGCCGAGAAGCGCAAGGCCGAGCAGGGCGAGGAACCCGGCTACGACGACACCACGCGCTCCGACGTGGCCGCCGACGTGCCGGTGCCCACCCCGCCGTTCTGGGGCTCCAAGGTGGTCAAGGGCGTCGCGGTCGCCGACTACCTGGCGCTGCTGGACGAGCGGGCCACGTTCTTCGGCCAGTGGGGCCTGCGCGGCGCCAAGAAGGGCGAAGGACCCTCCTACGAGGATCTGGTCGAGACCGAGGGGCGGCCCCGGCTGCGGCACTGGATCGACGAGCTGTCCACCGCGGGCATCCTGCAGCACGCGGCGGTGGTCTACGGCTACTTCCCGTGCGTGACCGAGGGCAACCACCTCGTCGTGCTGGACAAGGAGGAGCCCGACGCCCCGGAGCGCTGCCGGTTCTTCTTCCCGCGGCAGAAGCGCGACCGGCGGCTGTGCCTGGCCGACTTCTTCCGCACCCGGGAGCAGGCCGAGCAGACCGGCCAGGTGGACGTGCTGCCGATGCAGCTGGTCACCATGGGCCAGCCGATCGCCGACTACGCCAACGAGCTGTTCGCCAAGAACGCCTACCGGGACTACCTGGAGGTGCACGGCCTGAGCGTGCAGCTCACCGAGGCGCTGGCCGAGTACTGGCACCGCCGCGTCCGCCGCGAGCTGGCCTGGTCCAGCGGCGGCACGGTGGCCCAGGAGGACCCCGCGGACGTGCGGGAGTTCTTCAAGCTCGGCTACCGCGGCGCGCGGTACTCCTTCGGCTACGGCGCCTGCCCGGACATCGAGGACCGGGCCAAGATCGTCGACCTGCTGGAGTCCGAGCGCATCGGCGTGGTCCTCTCGGAGGAGTTCCAGCTCCACCCCGAGCAGTCCACCGACGCGATCGTCGCCCACCACCCGGAAGCCAAGTACTTCAACACGTGAGCAACCGTTCCCGGGCAGCGGTGTGCGCGGCGGTGCGAGCTGGGCAGCTCCGCGCACGCCGCCCGGCAACGACCGGACGACTGCGGATCGGCGCAGGTCGGGGCCCCCTCGTGGGCGCTACCCTGCACAGGAGCCCGATCCGCGAAGACCTGACATGATCGGGAAACCAGAAAGGAAGCCATGAGCGCGAAGCTGCAGAAGGTCAACGGCCTGGAGTTCGCCGTCAGGGATCTGGCGCTGGCCGAGGCCGGGCGGCACCAGATCCGGTTGGCCGAGCACGAGATGCCGGGCCTGATGGCGACCCGCGAGGAGTACGCGGCCTCCCAGCCGTTGAAGGGCGCGCGGATCGCCGGCTCGCTGCACATGACCGTGCAGACCGCCGTGCTGATCGAGACCCTGGTCGCGCTGGGCGCCGAGGTCCGCTGGGTGTCCTGCAACATCTTCTCCACCCAGGACGAGGCCGCCGCGGCGGTCGTCGTCGGCCCCAACGGCACCCCGGAGGCCCCCGCCGGCGTCCCGGTGTTCGCCTGGAAGGGCGAGACGCTGGAGGAGTACTGGTGGTGCACCGACCAGCTGTTCCAGTTCGGCGAGCAGGGCCCGAACATGATCCTCGACGACGGTGGGGACGCCACCCTGCTGGTGCACAAGGGCGTCGAGTTCGAGGCGGCCGGTGCCGTCCCGCAGGCCTCCGCGGACGACCCGGAGGAGTACAAGGTCATCCTGGAGACGCTGCGCAACAGCCTGGCCTCCGACGGCAAGCGGTTCACCAAGATCGCCTCGGAGATCAAGGGCGTCACCGAGGAGACCACCACCGGCGTGCACCGGCTCTACGAGCTGGCCAAGACCGGTGAGCTGCTGTTCCCGGCGATCAACGTCAACGACTCGGTCACCAAGTCCAAGTTCGACAACAAGTACGGCTGCCGCCACTCGCTGGTCGACGGCATCAACCGCGCCACCGACGTGCTCATCGGCGGCAAGGTCGCCGTGGTCTGCGGCTACGGCGACGTCGGCAAGGGCTCGGCGGAGTCGCTGCGCGGCCAGGGCGCCCGCGTGATCGTCACCGAGATCGACCCGATCTGCGCGCTGCAGGCGGCGATGGACGGCTACCAGGTCACCACCCTGGACGAGGTCGTCTCGACCGCGGACATCTTCGTCACCACGACCGGCAACTTCAACATCATCACCGCCGACCACATGGCGAAGATGAAGCACAACGCCATCGTGGGCAACATCGGCCACTTCGACAACGAGATCGACATGGCCGGGCTGGAGAAGACCCCGGGCATCAAGAAGCAGGAGATCAAGCCGCAGGTCCACGAGTACGCGTTCCCGGACGGGCACTCGATCATCGTGCTGTCCGAGGGCCGCCTGCTGAACCTGGGCAACGCCACCGGCCACCCCAGCTTCGTGATGTCGAACTCCTTCACCAACCAGACGATCGCCCAGATCGAGCTGTTCACCAAGCCGGGCGAGTACGACAAGCAGGTCTACGTGCTGCCCAAGCACCTGGACGAGAAGGTCGCCCGCCTGCACCTGGACGCCCTCGGCGTCAAGCTCACCAAGCTGACCAAGGAGCAGGCCGCCTACATCGGTGTTGACGTGGACGGTCCCTACAAGCCGGACCACTACCGGTACTGATCTTCGGGGGCCGCGCTCGCCTTGCGAAAGCGGTGCGGGTAGCGGAACCTCAGGGGCTTTCTCGACTGCGGGATCCCGGACTTGAGTACCGAGGCGTACGCGGCGTCCGGGCTGTCCTTGCGAGAAAGCCCCTGAGAACCCGCGGCGGTGCCGGTTGCGGGAGTGGGTTATGCGCCTGCGGCGCATGCGACACCCTCGGATCAGTGCCAACAGGGCCTCGCGGTTGCTGTCCACCGCCGGAAGCGCCTCCGGCGCTTGCCTGACGGTGGCCCGGTTTCCGTTCAGCTCGCCGCTGTGGGGTTCCGCGGGTACTGCCGCGCTGGGCGAGGCGGTTCTGCTGCTTGACGAGACCTAGCTGGGAATGAGGGAGGCCAGGAATGACCAAAGTCATCGACCGGCTGCGCCCCGGCAAGACGGTGTTCTCGGTGGAGTTCTTCCCGCCGAAGACCGACGAGGAGGAACGCCACCTGTGGCGGGCCATCCGGGAGCTGGAGCCGCTGGACCCCGCCTACGTGTCGGTGACCTACGGCGCGGGCGGATCCAGCCGGGACCGCACGGTGCGGACCACGGGCCGGATCGCCAGCGACACCACCCTGGTGCCGGTGGCGCACCTGACCGGGGTGAACCACTCGATCGCCGAGCTGCGGCACGTCATCGGATCGTACGCGGCCGAGGGCATCCAGAACGTGCTGGCGATCCGCGGCGACCCGCCGGGCGACCCGCTCGGCGAGTGGACCCCGCACCCGGAGGGCATCACCTACGCCGACGAGCTGGTCCGGCTGGTGCGCGAGTGCGGTGACTTCAGCGTCGGCGTCGCGGCGTTCCCGCACCTGCACCCGCGTTCGCCGGACCTGGAGTCCGACACCAAGCACATGGTCAACAAGCTGCGTGCCGGGGCGGACTTCTCGGTGGCGCAGATGTTCCTGGAGCCGGAGTACTTCCTGCGGCTGCGGGACCGGTTGGCCCAGCACGGCTGCCACCAGCCGCTGCTGCCGGGGGTCATGCCGATCACCACGCCGAAGGTGCTGGGCATGACCACCCAGCTGAGCAACATGACGATCCCGGACGAGGTGTCGGCGGTGCTGGACCCGCTGCGCGAGGACCCGGCCGGGTTCCGCGAGGCGGGGCTGGAGATCACCACCCGGCTGTGCGAGAAGCTGATCGCCGAAGGCGTTCCGGCGCTGCACTTCTACAGCCTCAACCGGGCCAAGGCCACCCGCGAGGTGCTGGGCCACCTCGGGCTGGTCGACGGCGTGCTCAAGGCCGCCTGACCGAACTGCCCACGAACACCCCGCCGCCCGACCTGACCGCCGGGCGGCGGGGTCGTTCCGGGCACCCGACCACGCCGAGCTGCGCGCGGCCTGGATCTCCTTCGCCACCACCGGTTTCCGGGCTGTCCCGGGTGCGGCGCCGCACGAGGACCTGAACCACGCCTTGACGGTGCTGGCGGGCCTCGCGGGAAGTTCGGCACCGCTGGATCCGAAACCGGTGGCGAGTTTCCGCCATTCGGTCCGCAGCCGGGACCGGGGCGCGATCCTGTTCGGCATGTCTGGGAAGGCGGTTCGCGCGGCAGCCGCGCTCGCGCTGGTGCTGTCCGTCGGGACGGTGCCGGGGACGGCGGCTGCCGCGGCGTACTGCCAGGGCATCACCGAGGCGTCGAACCCGGACTGGATGGCCGGGTTGCCCGACGACGCGAGCCTGGCGCAGCTGTCGATCCCCGGCACGCACCAGACGCTGTCGCTGCACGGCGGTGAGCTGACCCGGACCCAGGAGGACCACGGCGACAGCGCGCGAACCCTGGCCGTCCAGCTGCGGTCGGGCATCCGCGCCATCGACATCCGGGTGCGCCGCTACGACGACCGGTTCACGCTGCACCACGGGCCGTTCTACCAGAACGCGAACTTCTCCGACGTGCTGCGGGAGGCCGGGGACTTCCTGGCCGCGCACCCGGGGGAGGCGGTCCTGCTGCGGCTGAAGGCCGAGTGCACCGGTGAGGTGGGCTCGTGCGCCGACGAGGGCAGCCAGCTCGACGAGGCGCAGATCCTGGACTGGTACCGGGACAACGACCCCAACGGCGAGTACCTGCTCGACCCGGCGGGCGGTGCCGTCCCGACCCTCGGCGAGGCGCGCCGCAAGATCGTCCTGGTGGCGCTGCAGGGGGCGCGCGGTGGTCTGCACGAGGGCCGCGGCGTCGGTCAGCTCACCAACGACACCTGGGGCGAGCGCGTCCAGGACGAGTACACCGTGCCGACGCTGTTCGACATCGACGACAAGTGGGCCAAGGCCCGGGACCACCTGGGCACGACAGTGTCGGCGGACCCCGGCGAGCTGTTTTTGAACTTCACCAGTGGCTCCAGCCCGGCTGCGCCCCCGAGCGCGGTGGCC
This sequence comes from Saccharopolyspora sp. NPDC000359, assembly GCF_040300525.1. Classification (NCBI taxonomy): domain Bacteria; kingdom Bacillati; phylum Actinomycetota; class Actinomycetes; order Pseudonocardiales; family Pseudonocardiaceae; genus Saccharopolyspora; species Saccharopolyspora sp. NPDC000359. The sequence goes on from NZ_JBEPDU010000031.1 coordinate 9,123, forward strand.
TGCGGAGCGGCGGGCTTCCGCGGCGTGAACGACCACGCCCTGGAGCACCTGTCGACCCACGACCTCCCGCGCACCGGCGTGGTCATGATGGACTTCCCAGGCGCGGACCTGCTGAACACCATCATCGCCACCAACCCCTGACCCCCGCGCCCCGAACCCACCGCAGTTTCAATTGAAACTGCGATCCCCAGCCACGGTGGTTCGCAGTTTCAATTGAAACTGCGGTTTGGGGTGCTGTGGGTGCAGTTGGAACTGCAGGTCGTCCAGTGGGTCGTTGCCTCGGCTAAAGGGTGGTGGGTGGCGTTGGTTACCGTGGGGGCGGTTCGACGCGGACGGAGGGCGAGATGTCGGAGAAGGCCTTGGCGGCGCTGCGCGCGGAACTGCCGGAGTCGGTGCTGCTGACCGATCCCGACTCGACCGGTCGGTTCGCCCACGACGAGGCCGAGTGGGCCCCGTTCGGCAAACCCCTGGCCGTGGTCCGCGCGCGCAGCACCGAGGACGTGGCGGCCACCGTCCGGATCTGCGCCGAGCTGGGGGTCCCGGTGGTTCCGCGCGGTGCCGGGACCGGGTTGTCCGGCGGTGCCAACGCCATCGACGGCTGCGTGCTGATCTCGCTGGCGGACATGGACCGCATCCTGGAGATCAACCCGCGCGAGCAGCTGGCTGTGGTGCAGCCCGGCGTCGTCAACGACGACCTGCGCGCGGCCTGCCGCGAGCACGGCGCCTGGTACCCACCGGACCCGGCGAGCTCCCCGTGGTCGACCATCGGTGGCAACGCCTCCACCAACGCGGGCGGCGTGTGCTGCGTGAAGTACGGCGTGACCCGCGACTACGTGCTGGGCCTGGAAGCCGTCGTCGGCGGCGGCGAGGTGGTCCGCCTCGGGCGCCGCACCGCCAAGGGCGTGGCCGGTTACGACCTGTGCGGCCTGTTCGTGGGTTCGGAGGGCACGCTCGGTGTGATCACCGAGATCACCGTGAAGCTCCTGCCCGGCCTGCGCGCCCCGGAGCGCACGGTGGTCGGCTACTTCGATTCGCTGGTGCAGGCCGGGGAAGCGGTCGCGGCGGTGGCGGCGGCCGGGGTGGTCCCGTCGGCGCTGGAACTGCTCGACCAGCACTGCCTCCGCGCGGTCGACGAGTGGAAGAACATGGGCCTCAGCGCCGAGGCGAACGTGCTGCTCCTGGGCCGCTCGGACACCCCGGGCGCAGCGGGGGAGCAGGAGGTCGACACCCTCCTGCGCTGCTTCGACGACGCCGGGGCGACCTGGAGCGCCCGCTCCACCGACGAGCACGAAGCCGATGCCCTGTTTGCAGCGCGGCGCCTGGCCTACCCGGCGCTGGAACGCCTCGGCCCGGTCCTCACCGAGGACGTCTGCGTGCCGAGGGCGGCGGTCCCGGAGATGCTGTCGAGGATCGAAGCGTCCGCCCAGCGCCACGAGACCCAGATCGCCAACATCGCCCACGCCGGGGACGGCAACCTGCACCCGCTGATCATCACCCCACCCGGGGACGAGGCGGCGCGCGAACGGGCCCAGCTCGCCTTCGACGACATCGTTGCCGACGCGATCGCCCTGGGCGGCACGGTGACGGGGGAGCACGGGGTGGGCCTGCTCAAGCGCAAGGGCCTCCACGCCGAGCTGAGCCCCGACGTGGTCGCCATGCACCACGCGATCAAGAGCGCCCTCGACCCAGCGGGGATCTTCAACCCGGGCAAGGTCTTCGGGGACCCGGCGGCCTGAGCGCGCCGCTGGTCAGCGGGCGGCGGGCAGGGTGACGGTGAAGGTGCTGCCCGCACCCTCGGCGGTGGTCACCGCGACCTCGCCGCCGAGCGCTCCGGTGATGGACTTGACGATGGCCAGGCCCAGCCCGGTACCGCCCGTTTCGGGGCTGCGGGAGTCGTCGCCGCGGTAGAAGCGCTCGAAGATCCGGCGCGCAGTCTCCGGGCTCATGCCGGGCCCCTGGTCCGCAACCGCCAGCTCGACCCGGTCGCCGGGCAGCGCGCGAACGGCCACGGTGACCGGTGTCCCGGCGGGCGTGTGCCGCTGGGCGTTGCTGAGCAGGTTCCGCAGCACCTGCAGCAGCCGCTCCTCGTCGCCGCTGGCGAACACCTCCGGCTGCACGTCGACGGTGATCGGCCGGTCCGGGTCGAGCGCGCGGGCGTCGGCGACGGCATCCGCCGCGAGCTTGCCGAGGTCGACGGGGAGGTCGGCGAGCGGGCGCCCCTGGTCCAGCCGGGCCAGCAGCAGCAGCTCCTCCACGGTGGTGTGCATCCGGGCGGCTTCCGCCTCGATCCGCAGCATCGCGCGCTCGGCCAGTTCGGGCTGCTGGGCGAGTCCGTGCAGGTGCAGCTGCGCCCAGCCTCGGATGGTGGTCAGCGGGGTGCGCAGCTCGTGCGAGGCGTCGGCGACGAACTGGCGGAGCCGCTCCTCGGAGCGCTGCCGCGCGTCGAAGGCCTGGTTCAGCGCCTCACCGACCTCACCGACCTCGTAGTGGCGCTGGTCGACCTCCACGCGCTGGCGGAGGTCCCCACCGGCGATCGCGGTGGCGGTCCTGGCCATGTCCCGCAGCGGCCGCATGCCCACCCGCAGCACCCCGTGCCCCAGCACCGCGATCCCGGCCAGCGCGGCGAGCGAGGCCACGACGTCGGCGCCGATCAGCCAGTACACCACACCGTCGGCCAGGGCCAGGCTGCTGGCGATCACCATGGTGCTGACCGGCTCCGGTGCGGCGCCGCTGGCTGGCCGGACCGCGGTGTTCGACCCGATGGGGAAGGCCAGGGTGCGGTACCGCGGCACGGGCCCGCCCTGGACCGTCACGGTGACCGGGTGCTCGGCGAACCCGCCCGGAACCGGGTCCGGCAGCTCGGGGGGAGGGGTGGGCTGCCCGTCGGGACCGCGGGTCGAGGTCTCCACGACCACGCGCCCGTGCTCGTCGAGCAGCGCGACGTAGGAGCCAGCCGGGACCAACGTGTCGATGACCATCTCCGAGATCGCCGAGTCCTGGCGGCCGACGTAGCGCTGGACCGCTTCGCGGGCCTGGGCGAGGTTGTCGTCGGCGACCTCGGTGAGGTAGAGGCGCAGCCCGACCAGCGAGGCCACGTTGACCACCGCCATCCCCAGGGCGGCCAGCAGGACCGCCCCCGCCAGCAGTCGGCGCCGCAGCGAACCGCGCCGGGCACGTGCCACGTCAGTCGTCCCCCGGGTGGCACAGGCTGTAGCCGAAGCCGCGCACCGTGCGGATCAGGGCGGGCGGGGTGGCGTCCACCTTCGCCCGCAGCCGGGACACCAGCTTCTCGACGACCCCGACGTCGAAGCGGTGCTGCCACACGTGGTCCATGATCTGGTCCTTCGACACCACGTGGTCGGCGTTGAGCACCAGGTAGCGCAACAACTTGTACTCGGTCGGCGAGAGCTCGACGAGCCGGTCGCCGCGGCGGACCCGCATGCTGCGCTCGTCCACGGTCAGGTCGGCGAAGCGCAGCACCGGGCTCGGTTCCGCGGTCATCCCCGCCCTGCGCAGCAGGACGTGCACCCTGGCGAGCAGCTCGACCACGCTGAACGGCTTGGTCAGGTAGTCGTCGGCGCCCATGGTCAACCCGGCGACGCGGTCCTCGACGGCGTCCCGGGCGGTCAGGAACAGCACCGGGATCCGCGCCCCGCTCTCGAACAGCCGCTGGCACACCGCGAACCCGTCCATGTCGGGCAGCATCACGTCCAGCACGAGCAGGTCCGGGCGGATCGAGTCGCAGGCGCGCAGGGCCTCGGCCCCGCGGTCGGCGACGGTCACCCGGTAGCCCGCCAGGCTCAGCGTGGTCTCCAGCATCTCGGCCAGCATCGGGTCGTCGTCCACGACGAGCAGCCGCTGCCCGCTCCCGCGCGGGGGTGCGACACCGTCGGTCGGTGGGGCGGACAGCATGGCAGGTACCCGTCGTCTCTCGAGCCAGCCGCGGCGGTGTCCCCGCCCGGCAGTCGGCATTCTACGGCCGGGCCGCCCCCGGGCTTCCTCCGGTGAGGGGTCTGAGCAGCGGAAACGGTCAGCGGACGGTCAGGTTCGCGACCGCTCACGGTCAGCTTGCCCAGTCGCCGCGGATCAGCCGTTGGCGAGCTTGAGGGCCGCGGTCTCGATGGTTTCCTCGTCGAGGAGCACGTGGTAGGCCGCCGCGCCGAGCGGGATGAAGCTGTCCTCGCTGGTGACCCGGGCGACCGGCCCGGTGAAGCCGCCGTCGACCAGGGCCGTCACCACCGCTTCGGAGACACCGCCGGTGCGGCGGGTCTCGTCCACCACGAGGACCCGGCCGGTGGCTTCCGCCGCGGTGAGCAGGTCGTCGACCGGGAGCGGGGCCAGCCAGCGCAGGTCCAGGACCCTTGCGTCGATCCCGCGCTCGCGCAGGCGCCGCGCCGTCCGGAGGCTCATGGGCACGCCGTTGCCGAAGCTGACCAGCGTCAGGTCCGCGCCTTCGCCGTACTGGCGGGCCCGGCCGAGGGGGACGTGGTGCGAGCCCGGTGCCGGGTACGGTGCCAGCCAGCCGCCGTCGCCGGGTTCGTGCAGGTCGCGGGTGTGGTATAGGGCGATGGGTTCGAGGAACAGGCACACCCGGCCGTCCTCGTGGGCCGCCGCCACGCAGGTGCGCAGCATCGCCGCGGCGTCGTCCGGGCGGGAGGGGGAGGCGAGCACGACCCCCGGCATGTCGCGCAGCGCGGTGATGCTGTTGTCGTTGTGGAAGTGGCCGCCGAAGCCCTTCTGGTACCCGTAACCCGCGATGCGCACCACCACGGGATTGCGGTACTGGCCGTTGGCGAAGAAGCTCAGCGTGCTGGCTTCGCCACGCAGCTGGTCGGCCGCGTTGTGGACGTAGGCCAGGTACTGGATCTCCGGGATGGGCAGCAGACCGGCGAGCCCGGCGCCCAGCGCGGTGCCGAGGATGCTCTGCTCGTCCAGCAGGGTGTCGAAGACCTTGGTGGCCCCGAACTTCTTGCGCAGGCCGCGCGTCACCCCATACACGCCGCCCTTGCGGGAGACGTCCTCGCCGAAGACGACCACGCCCGGGTCGCGGCCCAGCTCCTCGGCCAGGGAGCGGTTGATCGCCTGCGCCAGCGTCAGCGGGCCCTCGTCCTCGGGCAACCGGTCGCCGAAGTGCTCCCGCGGCGGGACCTCCAGTGCCCGGCGCTCCACCACCTCCGGCCGGTCCTGGCAGATCGAGGCCATGACCTCCGCGGCGCTGCCCAGCTTGCGCCGCCCCAGCGCCTCCTCGGCGGTCCGGGCGACCTCCGCGCGCTTGTCCTCGTAGCGCGCCAGCACCTCCTTCGGGCGCAGGATCCCGTTGTCCACCAGCGCCTTCGCCGTGCCCAGCAGCGGATCGCGCTGGTAGTCGCCGGTGATCTCGGTGCGCGACCGGTAGCCGGACTCCACATCCGACCCGGCGTGCCCCATCAACCGCACGGTGCGCAGGTGCAGGAACGCCGGAGCGCGGTGCTGGCGGACGAAGTCCGCGGCCTCCCGGGCCACCGACAGGCACTGCACCGGGTCGGCGCCGTCGGCGGTGAAGTAGCGCAGCCCGGCGCGGTCGGCGTAGGTCGATTCGATCCAGCCCTTCGGGGTCCGCACGCTGATCCCGATGCCGTTGTCCTCGCACACCAGCAGCAGCGGCATCGGCAGGTCCTGGAACGCGCAGTGCAGCGCGGAGTTGATCGCCCCGGTGGTGGTGGAGTGGTTCGCCGAGGCGTCACCGAAGCTGCACACCACGACCGAGTCCTCCGGCCACCCGCTGGCCACCCCCAGCTTGGCCGCCCGGCCCAGCGAGAAGGCCAGGCCCACCGCGCGCGGCAGGTGCGAGGCGATGGTCGAGGTCTGCGGGATGACGGCCAGCTCGGCGTTGCCGAACACCTTGTGGCGGCCCGCCGAGATCGGCTCGTCGGCGGAGGCCACGACCCCCAGCAGCACGTCGCGCAGCGGGTGCTGGTCAGGCACCTGGCGGGCGCGGTGCACGTAGAAGCCGCCGGAGCGGTAGTGCAGCAGCGCCGGGTCGGTCGGGCGCAACGCGGCGGCGACCGCGGCGTTGGACTCGTGACCGGACGAGCCGATGCTGTAGAAGCCCCGGCCCTGCTTGCCCAGCTGCCGGGCCTGCAGGTCGAGGTGCCGGCTCCCGGCCTGTGAGTCGAACAGCGCCAGCAGGTCGTCGGCGAGGTTTGAGCCGGTCCCCGGGCGGGCGGGCCAACCGGCCACGGTGCGCTGGAAGAACTCGTCAACAGGCTCGGTGCTCACTGTGCCGCCTCTCCGGGATTTTCAGTGGTGGTTGCGTTGGGAGGTGGGGGTGCGTTGGGGAGGTTGCTCGTGGCTGGGCTGCGTCACGGTCCCCTGAGGTGCGGTTGGGTGGGGGTCGGTACTGGGTTTTCAAAGGGGTTTGGGGGTGGCGGGCCCTTGGCTGTCGGCTAGGGGTGCCCTACGCCCCTTGCCGGCGTTGGGTGCCTTGGTGGAGGGTTTGGGTTGGTCTTCTGGTGTCATTCGGGTGGGTTCGGGTGCCAGTTGTTGGCCACTTGGGCGCAGGACTTGGCCAGGCATTCCAGGGCGATGGGGAGCAGGGGGTTGGTGTTCTGCTTGCGGTAGAGGGCTTTGACGCGGCGGTGGGGTTGCCAGCCCGCCATCCGGCAGATGCGGACCTCCTGGTCCGGGAGAGCCAGGCCCGGGAGGACCGCCACGCCGAGTTCGCGGGCCACCAGGTCGCGGATCACCGAGTAGTCATTGCTGCGGAAGGTGATCTTCGGGACGAAACCGGCTGCTGCTGCCAGGCGGACCAGCGAGCGGGCGCCCGCGGTGTCCTGGCGGGTGCATATCCAGGCGTCCTCGGCCAGGTCGCGCAGGTCCACCTCGGCGGCGCGGGCGAGGCGGTGCGTTTCGGGCAGGGCGAGCCGCAGCGGTTCGGCCATCAGCTCCTCCACGCACAGCTCGACCGGCCACTGGCGGGGGTCCAAGTCGTACTCGAAGACCACCGCCGCGTCCAGGGTTCCGTCCAACACCCCGCCGAGCACCTCGTCCGGTTCGCCCTCGTCGAGCTGGACCTCGGCGTTCGGGCGCTGGGTGACCACCGCCGCCAGCACGTCCGGCAGCACCCGCGCGTTGGCGGTGGCGAAGCTGGCCAGCCGCAGGCTGCCCTCCTCCCCGGCGACCATGGCGCGCACTTCGCGTTCCAGCGCGTCCAGCGCGCCCAGGGCGTCGCGGCTGCGTTCGGCGAGCCGCACGGCCAAGGCGGTGCTCCGGGCGCTGCGGGCGGAGCGCTCGAACAGCGTCGAGCCGATCGCGCGCTCCAACAGCACCATCTGCTGCGAGACGGCCGATGCGGTGTAGCCGAGCGCCCGCCCAGCTTCGGCGAACGAACCGGTGCGCACGCATTCCTGGAGGGTTCGCAGGTGGATCGGGTTCAGCATGCCGGCCCCTTCAACTCTCGAGGTTCGGAGCAACGTTCGGCCCTCGGGGTGCCCGGGCGCAACACCCGGGACGCGACGGCGCCGGTCCGTCCTGCTCAGGCGGGCTGGGGCAGGCGCCCGCGCAACTCCATCGCGGTGCGGACCCGCTGCTTGGCCAGGTCCAGCGCGGCCTCGTGCGGCAGCAACCCGGTGCGGTTCGCGGTGTCGAGCACCAGCACCGTGTTGTTGCGGGTGCGCTCGGCCACCGAGGCCAGGATGGCCGTCGGTTCGGGGCGGAACGCGGAGTGCCGGGCGTCCATGGCGAACCCGGCGGCGATCGCGCCACCGGCGTTGGCGATGAAGTCCGGGACCACGGTGATCTCGCGCCCGGCCAGCAGCACCCGCGCCTCCGGCGTGGTGGGCAGGTTCGCGCCCTCCACGACCAACCCGGCCCGGATCTTGGCGGCCACGTCCTCGTCGATGACGTCCTGCCCGGCCGCCGGGATCAGCACGTCGCAGTCCACCAGCAGCTCGTCGCCGCGCGGGATGCGCTGCGCCGCAGGGGCTTTGGCCACGCAGGCGTCACCGAACTCGGCGCGCGCGTCCAGCCAGCCCGGCACGTCGAGCCCGTCCGGGTCGTGCACCGAGCCGTCGATCGTGGACAGCGCGACCAGCTGTGCACCGAGCTCGTGCAGCCGCTTGGCCGCTGCGGCGCCCACCGCGCCGAACCCCTGCACCGCCACCCGGGCGCCCGCGATGCTGCGGCCCTGGTGCGCCAGCGCGGCCTCGACCGCTTCGGCGACCCCGTGCCCGGTCACGCCCAGCTGGTCGTAGGGCACCCCGCCCAGTGGTTCCGGCACGCCGACCGCCGCGCCGCGGTCACCCAGCTCGTCCTGGATGATCGCCGCGTCGTGCTCGGTCATGCCCATGTCCAGCCCGGCGACGTAGCTGGCCGGGATCTGGTCGGCCAGCCGCCGCGCGAAGGCGCGCACGATCCGCTCCTTGTCCGGCGAGTCCGGGTTGGCGAAGATGCCGGCCTTGGCGCCGCCGTGGAACAGGTCGACCGCGGCCCACTTCCAGGTCATCACCCGCGCCAGCCGGGCGATCTCGCCGACGGTGACGGTCGGGCTCATCCGGGTGCCGCCCTTGCCGGTGCCGCGGGCGGTGTTGTCGATGACCAGCACGCCCCGCATCCCGGTCCGCGCGTCCGAGACGCACACGACCTTCTCCGGGCCCCACTCGTCGATGTCCTGCAACAGATCACGCACGTTCGCGCTCCTTCGTCGGCAGCGAGTTCCGCGCTGGTGCGCGGCGGTGGTGCGGACGACCACCGCCGCGCACGGCGCGAGTTCGGATCACACGCAGTTGTGCTCGGGGCGGACCTCGGCGGTGGCGAAGCGGCGCACGTCCAGCGCCGAGACGTCGACCGCCGGGGCCCGGTCCAGCACCAGGTCCCGCAGCACCTCGCCGATGGCGGGTCCCTGCAGGAAGCCGTGCCCGGAGAAGCCGGTGGCGTAGAGGAACCGGCCCGGACCCCCGGCCTCGCCGACCAGCGCGTTGTGGTCGGGGGTGACCTCGTAGAGCCCGGCCCAGCGGTGCGCCACCCCGACCTCGGCCAGCCGGGGCGCCCGCCGCGCCACCGCGTCGGCCAGCCGACCGAGCCAGCGGTCGTCGGTGTGCACGCTGAACCCGTGCTCCTCGTCGGGGTCGGACATGCCGATGAGCAGGCCCGGCCCCTCGTCGTGGAAGTAGAAGCTGGTGGCGAAGTCGATGGTGAACGGCAGCCGGGGCGGCAGGTCCGGCACGGGTTCGGTGACCAGGATCTGCCGCCGCAGCGGGCGCACCGGCAGGTCGACGCCGACCATCCCGCCGACCTCCGCCGACCAGGCCCCCGCCGCGCACACCACGGTGGAGGTCGACACCGACCCGTGCTCGGTGCGCACGGCGGTGATCTGCCCACCCGCGGTCTCGATGCCGGTGACGGCGCAGTGCCGCCGGATCACCGCGCCGTGCTGCCGGGCGGCTTGGGCGTAGCCCTGCACCACCGCCTCCGGGGTGCAGTGCCCGTCGGTGGGGGAGAAGGCCGCCGCCAGCAGGCCGTCGGGCACCACGTACGGGGAGAGCTCGCACGCCTCGGCGACGGTCAGCATCCGGCTCGGCACGCCGAACTCGTTCTGCAGCCGCACCCCGGCCTCGAACGCCGCGACGTCCTCGGGGTCCGACAGCAGGAACAGGTAGCCGAACTGTTTGAGGTCGATCTCACCACCGGGCCGCCGCGCGAAGTCCTCGAACGCCCGCAGGCTGCGCCGCCCGAGCTCGATGTTGACCGGGTCGGAGAACTGCGCCCGCACCCCACCGGCGGCCTTGCTGGTGCTGCCGGAACCGAGTTCGTCGCGCTCGAGCAGCAGGACGTCCACCCCGGCCTCGGCGAGGTGGAAGGCGGTGCTCACGCCCACCACCCCGCCGCCGACCACGACGACCTCCGCCCGAGCGGGCAGCGTCACCGGGCACCACCCAGCTCGGGCGGCAGCCGGAAGTCCAGCTCCGGCTCCACGGTGTCGACGTCCATCTGCGCCTTCTGCAGCTTGCCGGAGAAGTCCCAGTTCAACGACTGCCAGCGGGTGAACTGGTCGAGCACCCACACCCCGGACTGGCGGCTGCCGTTGCCGGACTTGCCGTTGCCGCCGAAGGGCAGGTGCGCCTCCGCCCCGGAGGTGGAGTTGTTCACGCTGACCATGCCCGCGCCGATGCCCTGCCGGAACCGGAACGCGGTGGCCGGGTCGGTGGTGTAGACCGCCGCGGACAGCCCGTAGCCCGGCGCGTTGCCCAGCTCGATGGCCTCGTCCAGCGTCTCGTAGGTGGTCACGCCGACGATCGGCCCGAACGTCTCGTTGCGGAAGACGTGGTCGTCCGGGCGCATGCCGTCCAGCAGCACCGGGTGGTAGTACAGCCCGCTGGCCGGGTCGCCGTGGAAGCCCTTGCGCGGCGCGGACTCGGTGATCCGCCCGACCGACTCGGACCCCAGCACGGTGTGGTGGTCGCCGATCTCGCCCAGGATGCGCTCGAAGTTGTCGGCGAACTTCTGGTCCAGCAGCGGCCCGTAGAGCACGTCACCGGTCGGGTCGCCGATGGTCGCCGCCCGCAGCGCCGAGTCCAACCGCCGCACGAACTCCTCGTGGACGTCGCGGTGCACGATCAGGTTGCCCAGCGAGGTGCAGCGCTGCCCGGCGGTGCCCCAGCCGGAGAACAGCGCGCCCTCCACCGCCAGGTCCAGCTCGGCGTCCGGCGCGACCACCATCGGGTTCTTGCCGCCCAGCTCCAGGCACGGGCTCTGCAGGTACTTGCCGCACAGGGCGCCGACCTGCGAGCCGACCGCGCTGGATCCGGTGAAGCCGACCTTGTTGACGGTGCCCGCCGCCAGCGCGGTCTCCAAGCCCTGGAAGGTCGCCTCGCCGTCGGCGTAGACCAGGTTCAGCACGCCCTTGGGCACCCCGGCCCGCCAGGCCAGCTCGGCCAGCGCGCGGGCGGCTCCCGCGGCGTACTCGGCGGGCTTCCACACCACTGCGTTGCCGCACAGCAGCGCGGGGACCAGGTACCAGGACGGGACCGCGACCGGGAAGTTGCCCGCAGTGATCACCACCGCCACCCCGACCGGGACCCGGAAGGTGAACAACTGCTTGTCCGGCATCTCTGAGGGCACCGTCTGCCCGTAGAGCCGCCGCCCCTCGCCCAGGAAGAAGTCGCAGGTGTCGACGATCTCCTGGACCTCGCCCAGCGCCTCGGCGTAGGGCTTGCCGATCTCGCGCGTCACCAGCCGCGCCAGCGACTCCTTGTTGGCCTCCACCAACCGGCCCAACCCGGCGATCACGCGCCCGCGCACCGGCGCCGGCACCTGCGCCCACTCGCGCTGCGCCCGCTGCGCCTGCTCGGTCGCCGCGGGCAGCACGTCCGGGCCCCCGAGCGAGACCCGGGCGACCACGTCCTCCAGGTTCGCCGGGTTGCGCGAGAGGTACTCGCCCCCGCCGTCGACCCGTGCCGGGGACTCCGGACCGATCACGGAGTTCAACGTCGACTGCACCGACATGCACCTCTTCCTGCTCGAACGGCCTGCTGTCCAGCGGTGGCGCGGCGGTGTGCTGCGCGCCACCCTCGTCGCACGGCTCACCGTAGTTCGTCGAAGGGGCGTTCGCGGAGGATCAGGAGAGTGATTTCTCCTCCAGCTGAGCGACAGCACCCCTGTGCCTCGTCGCGCCCACCGCTTCGAACCGCAGTGCCCGTGGGACCCGGTCAGCGCGGTGCGCGCGGACGACGGACCTGCCTTCGACGGGACCAGGAAGGCCATCGAGTCCGGCGACTGGGCCTCCAGGATCACGGGTGCGGTCGGGGCCGGACTGGATGCGCTGGGCACGGCGATCCTCGCCGCCGGTGTCGGCTGGCTGATGGGAACGTCGGTCCGCTCGGGCGCGTTGGACGCGCTGACCGGTGATGGCGATCAGAGCAAGGCGCACGCGGAGACGCGGAAGAACGTCACCGCCGAGCTCGGTGAGATCAACACCGAGATGACCGACCTGGTCAACAGCGACGTCGCGGACCGGACGGTTGTTGATCTCTGTTGTTGCGGGTGGCAGCGTGGTCGCGCATGAGGATGTGGAGCGACGCCGATGTTGCCGCGGCACTGGACATGGACACCGCGATCGCCTCGCAGCGGGTGGCGTTCGAATCGCTCGGTCGGGGCGAGGCGCAGCTGGCCGAGAAGGTCGCCATCCGGACCGGTGAGGACACCACCCTGGGCTACCTGAGCCGCCTGTCGCCCCGGCACGGCGCGGTGAGCAAACTGGTCGCAGTCCACCCCGGCAACGCCGCGCGCGGACTGCCCGCGATCTCGGCGACCGTGCTGGTCACGGACGCGACGACCGGGCAGCTCGCGGCCACCATGCAGGCCACCGCCCTCACCGAGATCCGCACCGCGGCGGGCAGCGCCGTCGCCGCGGACGCCCTGGCACTGCCCGACGCCGACGAGCTCGCCGTCCTCGGCTCCGGCGTGCAGGCCCGCGCCCACGTGCGCGCGATCGCGCGCGTGCGGAAGCTGCGCGAGGTGCGGGTGTTCAGCCGCGACGCGGCGCGGCGCGAAGCGGCGGCAGCGGAGCTGGCCGCGGAGCTCGGACTGCCGGTGCGAGCGGCGGCGAGCGCGGCGGAAGCGGTGCGCGGAGCGCCGCTGATCGCCGCGTGCACCCTGAGCGCGGAGCCGGTCGTGCCGACCGCCGCGGTAGCGGCCGGAGCGACCGTGATCAGCGTGGGCAGCTTCGAGCACCACCGGTGCGAGGTGGACGCGAAGCTGGTGCGGCGCGCCGGAGCGGTCGTCGTCGACGAAGTCGACACGGCCGCGACGCACGCGGGGCCGATCGCCGGAGCGCTGGAGCGCGGCGACATCGCGCGCGAGCAGCTGCGAGCGCTGGGCGCGGTGCTCGTCGGAGCGGCGCCGGGGCGCCGCGACGCGGCGGAGGTGGTGTTCTACAACAGCGTCGGACTGGGCGTCCAGGACGCCGCTGCGGCCCACGCCGTCCTCGGAACGCTCTGAAGCACTGGCGGTTTCGTGCGAAACGGCACGAGTCGGGACAAGTGCACCGGGATGGCTCGCAGCTGAAGACCTGCTGGGGCTCAGGGGAAAGCATCCGCGCGCTTCGCGTCTTTCCCGGGGCGGTTTCATCGACGAGCATCCCCGCATCGCTAGCGCACTCCGGCGCAGCGCGGGGAGGTACTCATGCGCGAGGAGACTGCTGCGACGGGTGGGTCGCTGTTCGGCACCGGACCGAACGGCATCTTCCGCCGCACCGTCCCGAAACCCGAGGAGCCGTCCGAGCGGCGGATGCTGCGGGTGCTGGGGCTGCCGCAGCTGACCATGATCGGCGTCGGGGCCATCATCGGGGCCGGGATCTTCAGCCTGGCCGGTGCCGTGGCGCGGGACGTGGCCGGGCCCGCCGTGCTGGTGTCGTTCCTGATCGCCGGGGCGGCTTCGCTGTGCGCGGCCTTCGCCTACGCCGAGTTCGCCGGGATGGTGCCGCGCGCCGGGTCGTCCTACACCTACGCCGCTGCGGTGCTCGGCGAGGTCGTCGGCTGGATCATCGGCTGGGACCTGCTGCTGGAGTACACCGCCATCGTCGCGACCGTGGCCATCGGGATGTCCGGCTACGCCGGGTTCCTGCTGGAGTCCATCGGCGTGGAGCTGCCGGTGTGGATGCTCGGCGCGCCCGGCACCGGCGAGGGCCACCGGGTGGACCTGATCGCCATGCTGATCTGCCTCGGCGTGGCCTGGTTGCTCAACCGGGGCACCAGGACCTCGGCGAAGGTGGACGTGGTGCTCACCGTGGTCAAGATCGCGGTGGTGCTGCTGGTCGTCGTGGTCGGCCTGGCCCAGGTGGACTTCGGGAACCTGACGCCGTTCGCGCCGTTCGGCTGGGGCGGTGCGGTCACCGGTGCGGCGACGGTGTTCTTCGCGGTGTTCGGCTACGACGCGCTGTCCACCGCCGCGGAGGAGTCCATCGAGGCCCGCAAGCTGCTGCCCAAGGCCATGCTGCTGTCGCTGGCCATCTCGATGGTGCTCTACGTCGGCGCCTGCATCGTGCTCACCGGCATGGTGCGCTACGACCAGGTCGACCCGAACAGCGGGTTCTCCAGCGCGTTCGCCGGGGTCGGGCTGTCCGGGGTGGCCGTGGTGATCGCGGTCGGGGCGGTGCTGGGCATCGTCACGGTCAGCTTCTCGTTCATGATGGGCGCCTCCCGGCTGTGGTACGCGCTCAGCCGCGACGGGCTGATGCCGAAGTGGTTCGGCGAGCTGCACCCGGTGCGCCGCGTGCCGCACCGGGCGACCTGGATCCTCGGCATCGTCTCGGCCGTGCTGGCGGGCCTGCTGCCGGTGCAGGAGGCCGCCGAGCTGACCAACATCGGCGTGCTGTTCGCCTTCGTGCTGGTCTGTGCCGCGGTCGTGGTGCTGCGCCACCGCAGGCCGGACCTGCCGCGCGGGTTCCGCTGCCCGGGCATGCCGGTGGTGCCGGTCCTCGGCGTGCTGTTCTCCGCCTGGCTGATGTCGTTCCTGGCCGCGGGGACCTGGTTGCGCTTCGCGGGCTGGCTGGTGATCGGCCTGCTGGTCTACGCGCTCTACAGCTACCGCAGCACCCGGCGGGTGATGCCGGGCGGCTCGGTCGACCTCGCCTCGTTCGACGAGACCGGCCGATGACGACCTGGAAGCCGCGCGCCGCAGCGGGCGTGTTCGGCGCCGCGCTGATCACCGCGGCGGTGGTGCTGGCGACTGGATCGGCCGGAACACTGTGGGGCCTCGCACCGATCGTGGTCTACGCGATCCTGGTGCTGCTGGACGTGGACGTGGTGCTGGCGACGGTGGGCGCGCTCGTCGTGGCGGCGCTGCAGACCGGCACCACGCCGCTGGCGCTGGGCGAGCTGATGGGCGAATCGCTGGGCTCGTTCATCGCGGTCGTCGGGCTGATCGTGCTGCTCGGCGGTGGTCTCGGCCGGGTCGTCACCGAGACCGGCGCGGCCGCCACCCTGGTCCGGGCCGTGCTGCACGGCATCGGCATCAGCACTCGGCTGCGGTTCCGGATCGGTGTGATGGCCGCGGCGACGCTGCTCGCCGCGGCCCTCGGCACGCTGTCCGGCGCGAGCGCGCTGCTGGTGCCGATCGTGCTGCCGATCGCCGCCGCGCTGCGGCTGACCCCGCCGTCGATGGCCGCGATGTTCCACGCGGGTACCGCAGCCGGGCTGGTGACCGGGCCGTTCACGCCGCCGGTGGTCACCATCATGGGCGCGGCGGGGGTCGGCTACGGCGAGTACCTGCTCAACGCGGGCATCCCGATGGCCGCCGTGGTCTGGCTGACCGGGCTCGGCATGTCGCACTGGATCCAGCGGCGCACCGAGGGCACCGAGTGCTACCCGGACGAGGTCGGCGAGGAGCTGCCGGGCGAACCGGCCGCGGCGAAGCGGGCCACGGTCGGCTTCCTCGGCAGCATGGCGGTCCTGGTCGCGCTCGGCATCGTGTTCCAGGCGAGCTACACCTACGTGCTGATCGTGATGCCGGTCAGCGCCGCGGTCACCGCGTTGTTCGCGCGCATGCCGCCGAAGGACGCCCTGCAGGCGGGGTACCGGGGTGCGCAGCCGCTGCTGTGGCTGTTCCTGCTGTTCTGGCTGCTCAACCCGATGCTGGAGCTGCTGGAGGGGTCCGGTGCCTACGACGCGGTGCAGCAGTTGATGGCGCCCACGCTCGACGACGTCGGGCCGTGGTTGTTCTGCATGGTGGTGCTGGTGGTGGGGTGGCTCGGCATCTCCGGCGCCGCCGTGGCCCAGGTGGTGCTGCTGGACAAGCTGTTCGGCCCGGCGCTGGCCGCCGCGGGGGTCCCGCCGGGTGCGTGGGCGGCGGTGCTGCTGGGGTCCTCCCAGATCGACTGGTTCGGCCCGTTCCCCGGACCGGACATGATCGGGCAGATGGGGTTGGCGCGCTCCCGCGACCTGCGGATGATGATGTACAACGGCTGGGCGATCATGGTCGCCAACCTGGCGCTGTTCGCGGTGCTGTTCCTGGTGCTCACCCGAGCCCCGGGCAGCCCCTGACCTGATGGGAGCGCGTGTGGGGTTCGCGGAGCGGTTGCGAGCCGACCTGGCGGCGGCGGAGCTGCCCGGTCGCGTCGGGTTCGCCGCGTGGGACCTGGTCGAGCGCGAGCCGGTGCTGCTCGGCGCCGAGCGGGTGGTGCCCGCCGCGAGCACGATCAAGGTGCTGGTCATGATCACCGCTCTGCGCGCGGTGCAGGCCGGGCGGATCGGGCTGGAGGACCCGCGGGAGCTGCCCGCGGAGCGCGTCGGCGGCGCGGGGCTGCTGCGCCAGCTGCGCAGCGTCGACCGGCTCTCGCTGCGCGACCTGATCACCCTGATGATCGTGGTCAGCGACAACGCCGCCACCAACGCGGTCATCGACGCCGTCGGTTTCGACGCGATCCGGGACTGCGCGGCGGACCTGGGCTGCACCGCCACCCGGGTGGAGCGGCGGCTGATGCACCACCACGAACCGGGCCGCAACGAGACCACGGCGCTGGACCAGGCCCGGGTGCTCGACCGGCTGGCCGGGGGAACGGCGCTGCCGCCGGAGCTGACCGAGCACGCGCTGGGCGTGCTGGCCGAGCAGCAGGTCCGCGACCGGCTGCCCGCGCGGCTCCCGGCGGGCGCGAGCTGTTGGAACAAGACCGGTGAGCTCCTCGGCCTGCGCCACGACGTCGGCCTGGTCGGCACCGACCGCCCGCGCGCGGTGATCACGGTCCTGGTCGACGAGCTCACCGACGAGCGCTCGCTCAGCGGCTACCGGGGTGGCCCGGCCTGCGACGCCATCGCCGCCCTGGGCCGCAGCGCCTTCGACGCCCTGGGCTGACCCCGGCGCGTCCTCAGGGGTGGCGGCCGGCGAGGACGCAGAACTCGTTGCCCTCCGGGTCGGCGAGGGTCACCCAGCTCTCCGCGCCGGTCTGCCCGACATCGGCATGCCGGGCACCCAGGTCCAGCAGGCGGCGGACCTCCTCGTCCTGCGGCACGTCGGTGGCGTTGACGTCCAGGTGCACCCGGTTCTTGACGGCCTTGCCCTCGGGCACGCGGGCGAAGGTCAGCACCGGCGGCACCGGGCCGCGGCGGCTCCGGCCCTCGGGCACCTCGGGGGAGCCGATCGTGACGAGGTCGTCCTCCTCGTCCTGCACCTCGTAGCCGAGGACCGCGCACCAGAAGCGGGCGAGACCGGAGGGATCGGCGCAGTCGATGGCGATCTCGGTGAGCTTGCTGGTCATGTCAGGACCCCCGGGTCGTCCAGCCGTCTGGAGACCACACGGTAGCCGCTGCGGCGGCGGTGGCGAAACGGGTCCTCACTCGGGCGGCGCGGTCGTCACCCCTGCTGAATCACTCGAATGCGTGTTCTAAAACATGCTCTGACGTGGTATGATCTTGTTGTCGGGCAGGGGAATTGGGCGCATCGAGACCACTGTGGACCGTCATGCTCCGGGCGTGCGGTTCGCGGTGGCGGTGAATGCTGCCCTCGGCCGCGGAGGGGTACTCGTGGACGGTGTGCACATCGGTCTTGGTTCGTTCCTGGACTACGCGCGCAGCACGCCGCGCGGCTGCGCGGGCATCGTGCGGAACCAGTGGGAGATCCACATCGACGAGACGAGCATGGCCTGGACGTTCTACGCGCCGTTCCGGTTGGCGCTGCGCAGGGCGGTGAGCTCGCCGAACGCACCGGAGGTCGTCGCCGAAGCGGTCCGGCGGGCCCGTCCGGTGCAGCAACCGCACTTCCAGCAGCTGCACCAGGGCTTCGCGCGGTGGTGGGGGAAGGTCAGGGCCACCGGGGTGCCGATGGAGTCGGCCGCCTGGGACTGCGGCGAGCTGTCGGTCACCGTGTCCCGGCACAGCGCGCTGGCGCTGCGGCACCGGGACGGCCACACCGAGGTCGTGCTGCCCTACCTGAAGGAGCCGGTGCTCGAAGCGGATGCGGCGAACCTGGCGCTGCGGGTGCTGGAGCACCTGGTGCCGGTGGTGCTGCCGGGGGCGACGCCGGTTGTCCTCGACGTGCGGCGCGGCAAGGCGCTGCGGTTGCGCCGGAACACCAACCGGGCCGAGCTCGACGCGCTGCTGGTGGCGGAGGCGGCCAAGTACCTCGCGCACTGGACGGCCATGGCCGAGGTTCGCCAAGCCGAGTGACGTGTTGGCGCCCCGGTCCGTGGTGCGGCGTGCTCCCGCGCGCCGCGCCACCGGGTCAGCCGCGGCGCGGTTGGCGGTGCATCAGGCCGAAGCGCGACCACTGCTCCTCGGCGGCCTCGATCGACCTGCGGGTCCGCTTCGAGTCCACTGTGGACAACTGTGCGACGATGGCCTGTGCGACCGCCAGCCCCGGCGTCAGCGACGGGAAGAACGCCGCGCCTTCGGCGGGGATCAGCAGCACTTCCTCGGCCGTGGCGACCAGGGCCGGGCTCGCCGCGTCGGAGAGCACGAAGACCCGCGCGCCGCGGGCGTGTGCCTCCTCGGCCGCGGTGACGGTGTTCTGGTACAGCCGCCAGAAGCTGATCGCCACCAGCACGTCCTCAGAGCTGATCCGGGACACCGCGTTGGCCAGGTCGGCGTCGTGCACCAGGGTCGCGTCGTACCCGGCTAGCCGGACGTTGTGGGCCAGTGCCGTGCCGATCGCGACGTAGCTGCCGTGGGCCACGACCAGGACCCGCCGTGCTCGCGCCATCGCCTCGGCGACGGTGTGGATCTGCTGCTCGTCGAACCGCCGGTTGAGCACGGCCAGCGATTCCAGGTCGCGCCGCAGCGAGGCGGTGCCCAGGTCGCCCTCGGTGTGCTGGGCGGCGGCGACCTCCGGGGCGCTCAGCGAGGACAGGAATCGCGCGCGCAGCTCCTGCTGCAGGTCCGACCAGCCGCTGAAGCCGAGCGCCTGCGCGGTCCGGGTCACCGTCGCGACGTTGACACCGGCCAGTTCGGCGGCCTCGGCGGCGGAGCTGTAGGACACCCGCCGCGGCTGGGTGAGCAGGACCTCCAGCACCGCGGCCCCCTTGGGGCGCAGCCCGCGCTCGGGAACGCGGGCGCGCAACCAGGTTTCGAAGCCGTCCGCCTCCGCGGTGCTGCTCTCGGTCATCGGCCGTCCTTCCTCGCACTCGCTGGCCGATGCACACTGTAATCGGAAATCAACGCAACAGATATTGCAAAACTTGAGATTCGCACTATACGTTGCCCATCACTCGATTGACGGTGCTGGACGACCTGGAGGCACCCTTGTCCCTGCTAGCAAGGCTGGACCGGCTCCCGCTGAGCCGTCCGCACTACCTGTTGCTGCTGCTCGGAGGCCTCGGCTACACCTTCGACGGGATGGACGCCGCCGTGGTGGCCTTCCTGATGCCGAGCGTGCAGGAGGTGTGGGGCCTGACGAACACGCAGCTCGGCCTGGTCGGCTCGGCTGCCCCGTTCGGCTTCCTCTTCGGCGCCACCTGCGCCGGTCTGCTCGGTGACCGGATCGGCCGCCGCAAGGTGATGATGTGGGCGCTGGCCGCCTACGCGCTGTTCTCCGTCATCGCCGCGGTCGCCCCGAACTACGAGATCTTCCTCGTCGCCCGGGTGCTGGCCGGGTTCGGCACCGGCGCGGAGAGCGCGATCATCGCGCCGTTCCTGGCTGAGTTCGTCCCAGCCGCCCGGCGCGGCTGGTTCGTCGGCGCGCTGGCCGGGTTCTTCTCCTTCGGCTTCGTCGGCGCCGCGCTGCTGGGCCGGTTCGTGGTGCAGCCGCTGCCCGAGGGCTGGCGCTGGGCGCAGGTGATCACCGCGCTGCCGATCGTGATGCTGCTCTGGTGGCGGCGTTCGCTGCCGGAGTCCCCGCGCTACCTGCTGGCCGCCGGTCGCACCGCCGAAGCCGAGCAGGTCGTGGTCGACCTGGAGCGCAAGGTGCAGGCCGCCACGAAGCAGCCGCTGCCGCCGGTGCCCGAGACCGCCGTGGACAAGCCCGCAGAGGCGCGCAAGATCGGCCTGTTCTCCGCGCTGAAGTACCTCTGGAGCGGCGGGATGGCCAAGCGCACCGCGATCACCTGGCTGATCTGGTTCGTGATCACCTTCTCCTACTACGGGTTCTTCACCTGGATCCCCACGCTGCTGGTGCAGCAGGGCATCACGGTCACCAAGAGCTTCGAGTTCTCCATCATCATCTACCTGGCCCAGGTCCCCGGGTACTTCTCGGCGGCCTGGCTGGGGGAGCGCCTGGACCGCAAGAACACCATCGCGCTGTACCTGGCGGGCGCGGCGGTCAGCGCGTTCTGGATGTCCCAGATGACCGACCCGGTGCTGATCACCACCTCGGCCGCGGTGCTGTCGTTCTTCCTCAACGGCACCTACGCGGCGGTGTACTCCTACACCCCGGAGGTGTTCCCGACCTGGATCCGCGCCTCCGGCACCGGCCTGTCCAGCGCGTTCGGCCGGTTCGGCAGCATCATCGCGCCGTCGGTGATCGGCGTGTTCGCCGCATCCCTCGGTTTCGCCGGGGTTTTCGGCATCACCACGGCGGTGCTCGCCGTCGGCGTCCTGTGCACCCTGGTGTTCGGGCTGGCCACGGCGGGTCGGTCGCTGGAGGACCTGACCGAGTCCGGCTCGCGGGAGGGAGCAGTCCGATGAAGCTGTCCACTGTGGAGGAACGGGTCCGGCAGGAGCTCGGCGTCCGGCTGTTCACCGTGCTGGCCTGGCTGCCCGGGCGGCGCGTGCTGCACCGGGCGCACACCAGCCACCCCGACCAGTACCCGATCGGCGGTGAGAAGTCCGTCGAGGTCGCCGCGGACTGGCTGGACCGCTGCATCATCCGCCAGGAGCCGTTCTTCGGGCCCGACGTCGAGTCGGTCCGGCAGGTCTTCGCCGACCACGCGCTGATCACCGAACTCGGCTGCGGTTCGGTGATCAACGTGCCGGTGATCGGAACCGACGGCGCCACGCTGGGCACCCTCGCCCTGCTCGACGCCGAGCACGCCTACGGCCCGGCGCAGGTCGACCGCGCCGCCGAGCTGGCCGAGCTCGCCGTCCCCGCGCTGACCGAGCTGGTCCAGCGCCTTGACACCAAGGAGGATTCGTGACCGCACTGCTGCTGCGCTCCGGCAAGCTGCTCGACGTCGAAACCGGCGAGTACGCCGAAGGCGATCTGCTGTGCGTGGACGGCCGGATCACCGAGTCCGGCCCCGGCCTGACCGCTCCGGACGGCGCGCGCACCGTGGACCTGGCCGGTGCCACGGTCCTGCCCGGGCTGATCGACGCGCACGTGCACGTCACCGCGGCCACCGCGGACCTCGGCGCGCTGCCGTCCTGGTCGCCCTCCTACGCCACGGCCCACGCCGCGCGGATCATGGGGCAGATGCTCGGCCGCGGGTTCACCACCGTCCGCGACGCCT
This sequence comes from Saccharopolyspora sp. NPDC000359, assembly GCF_040300525.1. NCBI lineage: Bacteria > Bacillati > Actinomycetota > Actinomycetes > Pseudonocardiales > Pseudonocardiaceae > Saccharopolyspora > Saccharopolyspora sp. NPDC000359. The sequence continues at coordinate 30,469 of NZ_JBEPDU010000031.1, forward strand.
CGGGCGCTGACTTCGGCCTGGCCGACGCCCAGGCCGAAGGGCTGATCCGCGGTCCGCGCCTGGCGTTCTGCGGCAAGGCGTTGAGCCAGACCGGCGGTCACGGCGACAGCCGACCGCGCGGCACCCGGGTGCACGACGGCCACCAGTGCTGCGCCGGGCTCGGCCGGATCGCCGACGGGGTGGACGCGGTGCGGGCCGCTGCCCGCGACGAGCTGCGCAAGGGCGCCCACCACATCAAGGTGATGGCCGGGGGCGGGGTGGCCTCGCCGACCGACCGCATCGACTCCACCCAGTACTCGGTGGACGAACTCCGCGCGATCGTGGAGGAAGCCGACGCCGCCAACCGCTACGTCGCGGCGCACGCCTACACGGCACGCTCGGTGAGCCGGGCGCTGCGGGCGGGCATCCGCTCCATCGAGCACGGCAACCTCATCGACGAGTCGAACCTGCCCGAGTTCCTCGAGCACGACGCCTTCCTGGTGCCGACCCTGGTGACCTACTGGGCGCTCAAGACCGAAGGCCGCGAGTTCGGGTTGCCGGAGGACAGCTGGCGCAAGGTCGACGAGGTGCTGGGCGCCGGCCTGGCCGCCCTGGAGCGGGCGTACCGGGCCGGGGTCAAGATCGCCTACGGCAGCGACCTGCTCGGCGGCATGCACCGCCACCAGAACGAGGAGTTCCGGATCCGCAGCGAGGTCCAGCAGCCGCTGGACGTCATCCGCTCGGCGACCAGCACCGCGGCCGAGCTGCTCGGCATGACCGGCGAGATCGGCACCCTCCGCGTGGGCGCGCTGGCCGACCTGGTGGTGGTCGACGGGGACCCGCTGGCCGACATCGCCCAGCTCGCCGACCCCGAGCACATCCGCCACGTCGTGCAGGGCGGCCAACTGGTCTGAGCTCCGGCCGGATCGGCGAGCACCGGTGGTGCGCGGGGGCGGAGCACGGCCCCGCCCCCGCGCGCCACCTAGCCCACCACCGGGTCCCAGCTCAGGCGGGCCGCGGAGGTGCCGAGGCCGGTCGGGTGGGGCAGCGGGATGCCGAGCGGGACGTTGTGGCGGAGCTCGGTGTCGAAGTACCGGCGGCACTCGCGGTGCCAGTTGAGGATCCCGGCCATCCAGTCCTGCAGCTCCGCGGCGTAGCGGGTGAGCGTCGCGCGGGCTTCGGCGTCCAGGTCCCGCTCCTCGAACAGGGCGGGCAGCTCGACGTCCACGGTGCGCTCGAACTGCGCGAGGCGCGCGTCCATCAGGTCGTGCACCACCTGGAACGCCCGGTCCAGGTCGCAGTCCAGAAAGTTCTGCACCACCAGCACCGCGTTGTGCACCTCGCCCTCGTACTGGATCTCCTTGCGGTAGGAGTACACGTCGTTGACCAGCGTCGCGAAGTCGGCTGCCGAGTTCTCCAGGGCGCGGATGGTGCGGGTCCGGTAGGTCTCCGGCGGCACGCTGGCGCCGTGCGAGAACCGCGACAGGCTCATGGTGAGGTCCGAGCCGAAGGTGCGGCGCCGCATCTCGACGTAGTCGACCGGGTCCGGGATGCGGTTCTGCTGCTGGTTGGCCAGTTCCCACAGCCAGCTGTCCAGCATCACCTCCACCGCGTTGCGGAACGTCCGGCGCTTGTCCACCGGAAGCGGGTCGGCGGTGCGCTGCCACAGGTCGGCGAGCCCGCGCTCCAGCGCGTTGGTCGGGATGACGGGGCTGACGCCCTCGACCGGCATCAGCTCCTTCAACCGCGCGGTGAGCACCTTGGCCCCCGCCATGTCGCGGGAGTGCCCGAAGACCTGCGGGTAGTAGTCGTCGCCGTAGGTCCCCCAGGTCAGCCACGCCGAGGCAAGCGCGAGCTCCTCAGCGGTGGCGTCCGGGTCCAGGCCCGCCGCGCAGTGCGGGAGGTCGATGGCGCGCAGCGTCGGCTCGTCCCACACCCGCGGGACGTCGGTGAACACGCCGGTGGCGCGGGCCCACTCGACGGTCTGCTCGCGGGCCAGGTCCAGGTGCGGGCACAGCGAAACCGGGTAGGGCATCCGGATCTCCCGGTGCGGCACGTGGCCCACCGGCTGGAACGGGATCCGGGTGTAGCTGCGCCACCGCTGCGGTGCGGTGGAGACCAGCGAGGAGATGATGCGGGCCGCCGAGGTGCCCAACCCGGTCGGCCCGGCCAGCACGCTGCCGCCACCGCCGTCCGGGTAGCGGCCGGACTGCACGTGCCACTCGTGGCCGCCGGACTGCCAGTCCTGCAAGCCCTTGACGTAGCCGAGCACGGCCAGCCTGCCCACCGGGTCGATGCCGCGCTCGTCGAGCAGCTGCGGCACCTCGGTCACCGCAGTGTGCTCGAACTGGTGCAACCGCGAGGTCAGCAGGTTGTTGACCGCTTCGGCGGCCTCCTGCGTGGAACAACCGAGGAACTCCTCGAATACCAGCACACCGTTGCTCAACTCGCCCTCGTCCTGCACCTCGCGCTCGTAGGAGAACAGGTCGTTGCGCAGGTGCACCGCGTCGGAGAAGGTGTCGCGCAGCACCTGCATCGGCCTGGTCGCGGCGATCGCGGCGGGTACCTCGGCGCCGACGGCGTGCTCCACCAGGTTCGCCGACCAAGGCGCCCCGCCGACCTTGCGGCGCATCTCGACGTACTCGATGGGGTTGGACAGCCGGTTCTCGCTGATGTTGGTCAGCTCCCACAGCGACTCGTCCAGCAGGTGCTTGGTGTTCTCGGCGAACCGCCGCCGCCAGTCCGCGCTCATCGACGGCACGGTGCGCTCCCACAGGTCCGCCAGCCCGCGTTCCACCGGGTTGGACGGCTCCGCGGTGATCGGCCCCTCGACCGGCATGAACGCGGGCAGCCGGTCGAGGTGCTCGCGCGCGCCCGCCAGGTCCGGGTTGCGCTTGTACAGCTCCACGAAGTGGTCGTCGAAGTAGAACACCCACACGTACCAGTCGGTGATCAGTTCCAGCTCGGGACCGTCGGCGTCCGGGTGCGTGTACGCGCACAGCAGCGCGTAGTCGTGCCGGTCGAGGTCCGATTCGTCCCAGATCGGCACGCCCTGCTGCGGCACGTCGATCATCTCCATCCGCCGCGCCCAGGTCTTGGTGTGCTCCCGAGCCCGCTCCAGGTTCGGGTTCAGCCGCGCCGGGTAGGACAGGTAGAACTCCGGCAGTCGGAAGGCCTGCATGGTCCGCGCACCTCTCTGCGATGGTCACCGACGCTGCGCACGAAACCAGCCGCGCCCGCGGCGGCCAATGCCCCGGAACCCCTTCCACACGATCGGGAACCGGTGTCGCCCGCCCGGCCCAGCGCGATGTCGCGGACCGTCACCCCCGCTGGTGCACCACTGCTCCGTCGACCATGGTCAGGTCCACTGCGCACCGCCAGATCTCCCGCGGCGGCAGGGAGAACGGGTCGCGGTCGAGCACCACGAGGTCGGCGGCCTTGCCGACCTCGACGGTCCCGGTCCCGCGGTCGGCGTGGTTGACCCACGCGCTGCCCGCGGTGTAGGCGGCGAGCGCGTCGACGAGGTCCAGCGACTGCTCGGGCAGGAACGGCGGGTCGTCGGTGCCGGGTTCGCTCCGGTTGACCGCGACGTGCACCGCCAGCACCGGATCGGCCTCGGACACCGGCCAGTCGCTCCCGGCGGCCAGCACCGCGCCCGCCGCGTGTAACGACCGGAACGGGTACTGCCACCCGGTCCGGCGGTGCCCCAGTCGCGGCGCTGTCAGCTCGGTCATCGCCGCGTCGTTGACTGCCCACCGGGGCTGGATCGTGGCCACCACGCCGAGTTCGTGGAAGCGCGGGATGTCGGCGGGGTGCACCACCTGCACGTGCGCGATCTGGTGGCGCAGGTCCTGTCCGGGGGCCCGGGCCAGTGCGTCCAGCACGTCGCGCACCGCCCGGTCGCCGATGGCGTGGAAGTGCAGCTGGAAGCCGTCGGCGGCCAGCTCCGGCACCACCTCGGCGAGCAGCGCGGAGTCCACGAAGGACAGTCCGCTGCCGTGGCCGCCCAGGTAGGGCAGCAGCAGCGCGGCGGTGCAGTTCTCGCACACGCCGTCCTGCATGATCTTCACGGTGTCGGCCCGGAACCGGTGCCCGCGCGCCTCCTCCCGGCGGTGCCGCAGCTCCTCGACCTGCTCCCGGCCGCGGGCGCGGTCCCACCACAGCGCGCCCCGGACCTTGCCGGTCAGCAGCCCGCGCCGGTCGGCGTCCAGGTAGGTCGGCAGCAGGTCGTCGTAGCCGAGGTAGGGGCCGACGATCGCGTCGTGCCAGGACGTCACGCCGCGGGCGTGCAGGTGCCGCTGGCCCTCCAGCAGCCCGGCGAGGAGCTCCTCGGCCCCGGTCGGCGGCAGCACTGCCTCGACCAGCCGGGTGGCGCCCTCGTGCAGGGTGCCGGACGGTTCGCCGTCGGCGTCGCGCTCGACCCGGCCGTCCGGCGGGTCGGGGGTGTGCCGGTCGACCCCGGCCAGCCGCAGCGCGGCGGTGTTCACCCAAGCCCCGTGGTGGTCGCGGTTGAGCAGGTACGCCGGGCGCGACCCGGTCACCAGGTCCAGCGTGGTCCGGTCCGGCGCCCCACCGGGGAACAACCCCATGTCCCAGCCGCCGCCCAGCACCCAGCCCACGTCCGGGTGCGCGCGCAGGTGGGCCTGGACCTGTTGCAGGCACTGCGCGACGTCGAGGCAGTCGGTGAGGTCGCAGCGCAGCCGCTCGATCCCGCCGTAGACCGGGTGGACGTGCGCGTCGTGGAACCCCGGCAGCAGCAACCGACCACGCAGGTCGACGAACTCGGCGCGCGGGGACGAGTGCTCCCGTACCGCGTCCCGCCCCACGGCGACGATCCGCCCGTCACGCACCAGGATCGCATCGGTGAACGACCGGGCGGCGTCCATTGTGGCCACCAGCCCCCCGGCGAACACCACCTCGCGCATACCAGGATTGTGTCAGCTCCGGCGGAACCGCACCCCGCCCCGGGTCACCCTCCCCACCGGACCGAACGCGGTTCCCATGGAAATCGCACACCTGATTTCCCTTGCAACCGCATCAACCCCGGCGCGCGGCCCAACCCGGGGGTTGCCGGCGGTGTGGCTCCTGGCGGGGAGCGGATCAGGCGCGTTGTTCGCCGGTGATGAGGGTGACGGCCTGCTCCCGGACCGGTTCGGGGACCTCCGGGACCTGGAAGCCCTGGCGGCGGATGTGGGCCACGAGGTCGGACTCCGGTGCGACGCCGTGCTGGCGCAGGTAGTAGCCGACCGCGCCGGGCCAGACCCAGCTGCCGTCGGTGTGGAAGGTCATCGGCACCGCCGGGCTGCGGTTCGGGTCGAGCCGGTCGGTGTCGTAGCTGCGCGCGGCCAGCACGACCGGGGCCCGCTCCAGGTAGTCGGCGATCGGCTCGCGCTCGGCCGGGTCGAGTTCCGGGCGCTCGGTGATCGGCCGCCCCGAGTCGTCGAAGACCTCGGCGGTGCGCAGCTGGCCCGCCGGGTGGGGCGCGAGCCAGGCCGGGGTGGTGGCGGCCGGGCGCGGGAACCGGCTGAGCTCGTCGGCGTGGGCGGTGGGTGGGGGAGCGGTGCGCCAGTTGGGCTCGTAGTCCCCGTTGAAGTCGACGGTGTAGCTGCCCGGGCGCTGCAACCGGTACAGCGCGCTCACCCAGGTGCCGCGGTCCGGCTGGTACATGCCGTGGCGCAACCGGGTGAACAACTCGGCGGCCTCCGGCGGGGCGGCCAGCGGGACGGCGGTGCCGTTGGGGGCGATCAGCTGCGCGACGAGCTCCTGGTGGTCGCCGAGCGCGCGGTACTCGACGGAGGCTTCCCGCCAGCCGGGGGGCAGCGCGCGCACGATCAGCCGACCGATCTCCTGGATCAGCTGCTGCTGCGTCGCCTCGTCCAGCGATCCCGGCAGTTCATGGGGTCGTCCCGGTTGGCTCATGCTCCGCATCCTTCCAGCCGCGCGGTGATCTTGGGAGTGGTTTGGGCCAAGTCCCGGCGCGGTTCGCGCTGCTCCCGCGTCCGGCGCGATCGAAGCTTAGGACCGCGTGTCCCCCATTCGTGTGGCCTGGGGTGTGGAGGGGGTCCCGGTGCTGGTCGGAGGCGGTTCGGCGGGGGTCGCGGCAGGCGGGCGCGCACCCGTTCCGATGACTCGGGGCTTGTCGGAGAAGACGATTGTTGACAATCCGATCCGGCCGCCCTTAACTTCGAGCCATCCGGGCGGACATGCGGGAGGTGTGTCATGCGAGTCGAGTCCTACTGCAACCCGCGTCCCGCCCGATGGTTGTCCTCTTCCTCGCTCTGGTTGCGACATCACTGACCGGCCGAGTCGGCCGCCGGGCGAGCACCGCGACCACGCGGCTCGTCGCTAGTTCGATCACTGGTTGCACTCCCCGCGCGGGTTCTCCGCGGCGGGTTCACGCGTTGATGGAAGGAGGTTCGGCCCGTGGCACTCGTCGACCGCGACCCGATGATGCGGGTGATCTGGACGGACCCGGTGACCGGCCGCAACGGTTACCTGGTGGTGCACAGCCTGGTGTCCGGTCTGGCCACTGGCGGGACCCGGATGCGCGCCGGGTGCACCCTGTCCGAGGTGGAGGACCTGGCGCGCGGTATGGCGCGCAAGACCGCCGTGTTCGACCTGCCGGTCGGCGGGGCGAAGGGCGGCATCGACTGCGACCCGAAGGACCCGGAGGCCGAGGGAGTCCTGCGCCGGTTCGTGCAGGCGATGCGCCCGTACCTGGACGCGCACTGGGTGACCGCTGAGGACCTCGGGGTGCCGCAGCACCTGATCGACGAGGTCTTCGCCGAGGTCGGGCTGCACCAGTCCTACCACGCGGCGATCCGCCGGGCCCCGGACGCGGAGCGCACGCTGCGCCGCGTCCGCGCCGGGCTCAACGCACCGGTCCCGGGCGGGCTGCTGCTCGGCGACGTGGTCGGCGGCTACGGCGTCGCGCAGAGCTGCCTCGGCGTGGTGCACGCGCGGGGTTGGGCGCCCCAGGACACCACAGTCGCGGTGCAGGGCGTGGGGACGATGGGCGGCGGCGCGGCCTACTACTTGCACGAGGCCGGGCTGAAGGTCGTGACGATGGCCGACGCGGCTGGCACGCTGCACGACCCGGACGGCTTGGACGTCCCGGCGCTGCTGGACGCCCGCGACCGGTTCGGCGAGATCGACCGCGACCAGGTGCCCGCGCACGTGCAGCGCTCGCCGCGCGAGTCGGTCCTCGGCGCCGAGGTCGACGTGCTCATCCCGGCGGCGGTGTCCTACGCGATCACCCCGCCGCAAGTCCCGGAGGTCAACGCCAAGGTCATCGTCGAGGCGGCCAACACCCCGGTGACCGCGGACGCCGAGGAAATGCTGGCCACCCGCGGCATCCCGGTCATCCCCGACTTCGTGGCCAACGCGGGCGCGGTGGCCTGGGCCTGGTGGCTGCTGCTGGGGCGGGTCGACGCCGACCCGGTGCTGTCGTTCCAGGTGCTGCGGGAGGAGATGCTGGCGAAGATCCCGCCGCTGCTGGCGGCTTGGGACTCCGAGGGGCTCACCCCGCGGGCCGCGGCACTGCTGCTCGCAGACCAGCGGAGGGAGGAGAACCTGGCCGCGGAAGCCCGCGGACAGGGCCTGTTGAGCATCCCGTGAACAGGTGCTCGCTGGGGCGCTGACATGCAGCGATCGAGGTGTGACAACCCGCAGTCGGAGTGCTAGCGTTGCGGTGGTTGCAGTTTTGGCCCCAGCAGTACTTGGAAAGTGCCTGCCAGAACGCAGGCACTTTTTTTGTGCCGTGGTGCCGCATCGGCACGAGGGTGATCAGCTCGGCGACCGCGGGTCGGCGCAGTGTTGACCCTGGCCAGCAGAATCAGGAGAAACAAGGAATGGCTACCGGTACGGTCAAGTGGTTCAACGCGGAGAAGGGCTACGGGTTCATCACCCCCGACGGCGGCGGCGCCGACGTCTTCGCCCACTACTCCGCGATCGACGCCTCCGGTTTCCGCACGCTGGAGGAGAACCAGCGGGTGGAGTTCGACATCGCCCAGGGTCCGAAGGGGCCGCAGGCCGCGGGCATCCGCGCCATCTGACGAAGGGTCGTGCCGCTCTGGCGCGACTGCGCATCGGAGTGGGCTCCGATGCCGCCTCGAGGGGGCGGCAGGTCCGGGCCGTCCGCGGTGCCGGTCTGCCGCCTTGGGGGATCACCGTTTTCACCCATTCCGGGGTATCCCGCCGGGGTAGGCTTTCCAGCCGCTGACGTCTAACCCGGTGCGAGGTCGAAGTGCCCCTGCGTGTGGTTGTCGCCGGTGCGACCGGCGTGGTCGGAAGAACGCTCCTGCCGCTGCTGCGGAGGAGAGGTCACCACGTCACCGTGCTCGTCCGGCGCGTTGACCGGCTTGACTGCCCGACGTCCGTGGACGACGTCGCTGTCGCCGACCTGCTGGATTCCGACGGGGTGCGGCGCGAGCTGTGCCGCGTCGCACCGGACGTCGTGGTGGACCTGACTTCCGGGATCGGCCGGACCGATCTCACCGACGGCCAGCGCCGCGCCGCGCGGTCCCGCGAGCGGGCGTCGAAGAACCTCGTCGCGGCCGCCGCAGCGGCTGGCGCGACGCGCATCATCGGGCAGAGCACGACCGCTGCCTACCGCCCGCACGGCCACGACGTGCTGGACGAGGACTCACCACTGTGGACGGACGCGCCGGGCTGCTGGGGCGACGCCGTCCGGGCCCAGGTGGCGGTGGAGGAAGCGGTTCTGACCTGTTCGGACGCCGAGGGCGTCGCGCTGCGCTACGGCAACCTCTACGGCCCGGGCACGCAGTACGCGCCGGGCGGCGCGATCCACTCGCGGGTGTGCGGCAGCGAGCTGCCGGTGGTCTGCGACGGGGTCGGGCTGACCTCGTTCACGCACGTCGAGGACGCGGCCGGGGCGGTGCTCGAACTGCTTGCGGGCGGCGAACCGGGCGCCTACAACGTGGTGGACAACGAACCGGCGGAGGCGACGGAGTGGCTGCCCGCCTACGCGCGGATGGCGGGCGGCCCTGCTCCGGTGTCGCTGACCCTGGAGCAGGCCAGGACCCAGCTGGACTGGCTGACGGTGCACCAGCTGACCGAGCAGCGTGGGGCGACGAACTTCCGCCTCCGCGAGACCCTGGGCTGGCGCCCGAAGTGGCCCAGCTGGCGGGAGGGCTTCGCCGACCTCTTCGGCCAGTGGCCGGGCTGAGCCGCCCCGCTGCGCCGTCCCGCACTGTGACCAGGTCCATTCCGCGGTCTGGACTCCGGGGTGGTTCGGCGGGTTAGGTTCTAGCGGCGAGACCGTTCCCACCCAGGTCGGAGAGTTGACCCGATGACCACCGCCGATGTGCGCGCCCTGCACGACCTACTGCCCGAGGGCCGCGTCCTCGACGACGTCGACGTGCTGGAGGCCCACCGCCGGGACCGTGCCGGGTTCTGCCCGGCGGGCACCCCGGCGGTGCTGGTCCGCGCGCGGTCCACTGAGGATGTCGCGACGACCCTGGAGTGGGCGCACCGCAACCGGGTCCCGGTGGTGCCGCAGGGCGCCCGCTCCGGGTTGTCCGGTGCGGCCAACGCGCTGGACGGCTGCATCCTGCTGTCGTTGGAGAAGATGGACCGCATCCTCGACGTCGACGTCTCCGAGCAGGTCGCCGTCGTCCAACCCGGGGTGGTCAACGGGGTGCTCGCGGCGGCGGTCGCCGAGCACGGGCTGTTCTACCCACCGGACCCCGGTTCGCGCAGCATCTCCACGATCGGCGGCAACGTGGCCACCAACGCGGGCGGCATGTGCTGCGTGAAGTACGGCGTGACCGGCGACTTCGTCCGCGGCCTGGAGGTCGTGCTCGCCGACGGTCGGGTGATGCGCACCGGGCGCCGGACCGCCAAGGGCGTGGCCGGGTACGACCTGACGCACCTGGTCGTCGGCTCCGAGGGCACCCTCGGCGTGGTCACCGAGGTCACCGTGGCGCTGCGCCCGGCCGCCGCGCAGCCGCTGACCGCGGTCGCGTTCTTCCCGACCATCACCGACGCGGTGCGCACCGTGGCCGGGTACCTGGGGCAGGGCCACCGGCCGTCGGTGCTGGAGTTCATGGACCGGCCCACGGTCAACGCGGTGCAGAAGATCGCCGACCTGGGTTTCCCGGACGGCATGGCGGGCATGCTGCTGGTGCAGTCCGACCAGGGCGAGGCGGCACCGGCCGAGCTGGCGGCCTTCGCCGAGGTGGCCCGCGCCAACCAGGCCTCCGAGGTGGTCGTCGCCGACGACCCGGCGGAGGGCGAGCTGCTGATGCAGGCGCGGCGGCTGGTCGGCGACGCCCACGAGCACCTCGGCCTGGCGGTGCTGGTCGACGACGTGTGCGTGCCCCGGCGGAACCTGGTGAACCTGGTGGAGGGCTTGGGCCGGATCGCCGAGCAGTACCGGGTGCAGGTGCTGTGCGCCGGGCACGCGGGTGACGGGAACATGCACCCGGTGGTGGCCTTCGACTCCGACGACGCCGAGGAGACCGTCCGCGCGCACCAGGCGTTCGACGCGATCATGGAGCTGGGCCTGGACCTCGGCGGCACCATCACCGGCGAGCACGGCGTCGGCCACCTCAAACGCCGCTGGCTGGGCGAGGAACTGGACGAGGCGGCCCTGAGCGCGCAGCGCGCGATCAAGGCCGCGCTCGATCCGCACAACATCCTCAACCCCGGCCGCGTCTTCCCCGAGCCGGGCGGGTCGGCCCGACGCTCGGCGTAGCGGTGCGGGTCAGTCGCGGTCGTAGGCGTCGTCGATCGGAACCTCGCGGTACTGGTCGGCGAGGTCGGCCGGATCGGCGTCGAGGGGCACCTCGACCGGCTCCGACTCCTCGTCCACGACCAGCTCCTCGGCCTGCTGGGCCTGCTCGACCGCATCGGCTTCCGGCGTCTCCGGGCTCATCGAACCTCCAGTAGGTCGCTGGGCGGGACACCCGCCACCGTAGCCACCCGAAGCGCTCCGGTCATCCCGAGCACGGTCATGGTGTCGTGAGTGGCGATGGTTGTTGGGGGCACCATCGCCACTCACGAGGCTTTAGCCGATGGATCGGCCTGCGTAGGCCGGTTGGGGTTCGACCAGTGCGGTCAGGCGTTCGGCCACCGCCGGGGGGAACGGTGTGGTGCCGCCCTGGGACTGGTCGACGTGCAGGGCCATGATCTCCTCGGTGGCCACGACCGTGCCGTCCACGGACATCTCGTGGCACAGGCGCACCTTCTTCGCGCCCGCGTCCACCACCCGCGTGGTGATCACCAGCTCCGCGTCCGGACCGACCTCACGCAGGTAGCGCACGTGGGCCTCCACTGTGTACAGCGAGCAGCCGGTGCTGCCGCGGTAGGCCTCGTCCAGGCCCACCTGGTCCATCACCGCGTCGGTGGCGAACCCGAAGACCAGCACGTAGTAGGCCTCGCTGAGGTGGCCGTTGTAGTCGATCCACTCCGGGCGGACCGCTTGGCGGAACTCGGCGAGCCCGGTCATGACCGGCCCCTCCGCACCTCGTCGACCGCCCGCATCACCGCGATCACCGCGCGGTCGCGGTCGGCGACCAGCTCGGCGATGCTGCGGCCGTCGGCGGCCTCCTCGCAACCCCGCACCATCGCGTCGCGCAGCTCGGTGGTGAGCTCGGGAGCCTCCAGCCGGGTCCACGGCGACTTCAGCGACGGGCCGAAGTGGTCCAGCATGTGCGCCATGCCGCCCTCCCCACCGGCCAGGTGGAAGGTCAGGCACGGGCCGAGCAGCGGCCAGCGCAGCCCCGGGCCCTCGGTGATGGAGGCGTCGATCTGCTCCACGGTGGCCTCGCCGTTGGCGACCATGTGCAGCGCCTCGCGCCAGATCGCCTCCTGCAGCCGGTTGGCGATGAAGCCCGGCACCTCGCGGTCCATGGTGATCACCGACTTGCCGGCGACCTCGAAGAACTCCGAGGCCCACCGCACGGCCCAGGGCTCGGTCCGCTCGCCGCCGACCACCTCGACCAGCGGGATGAGGTACGGCGGGTTGAAGGGGTGGCCCACCACCAGCCGCTGCGGGGTCGGGCAGTCCACCTGCATCTCGGTCATGCCGTAGCCGGAGGTGGACGAGGAGATCACCACGCCCGCCGGGGTGGCCGCGTCGATGCGGGCCAGCAGGTCCCGCTTGAGCGCGAGGTCCTCCGGCGCGCTCTCCTGCACGAACTCGGCGTCGGCGACGGCGTCCTGCAGCGTCGCGGCGATGACCAGGTTGTCGCGGGAGGCACCGGCGGACAGGCCGAGCTCGGTCAGCGCGGGCCACGCGGCGTCGACCAGGCGGCGCAGCTTGGCCTCGAACTCCGGCGCCGGGTCCCATGCCGTGACCTGGTAGCCGCGCGCCAGGAAGTGCGCGACCCAGCCGCCGCCGATGACACCGGCACCGATGCAGGCGACCCGCCGCACCGAGCCGGGGGAGGAGGTGTGCTCGTTCAACTCGGGGATTCCCTTCCGGATGGGGAGCTCAGCGCTTCTGCAGGCCGAGCTGCTCGCGGGCCTGGTCGGGGGTGGCGATCGGCATGCCCATGCCCTCGACGATGGTCACCGCGCGCTCGACGAGCTGGGCGTTGCTGGCCTTGACGCCCTTGCTCAGGTAGAGGTTGTCCTCCAGGCCGACGCGCACGTTGCCGCCGAGCGCGGCGGTCAGGCCGACCCAGCGCAGCTGGTTGCGACCGATGGCGAAGCTCGCCCAGTTCGCGCCCTCGGGCAGCATGCCGACCATCGCCTGCAGCAGGCCCGGCTCCGGCGGGGCGCCCCACGGAATGCCCGCGCACAGCTGGAACAGCGGCGGGGCGTCGAGCAGGCCCTCGGCCAGCAGCTGCTTGGCGAACCACAGGTTGCCGGTGTCGAAGATCTCCAGCTCCGGCTTGACGCCCAGCTCCTGGATCCGCTTGGCACCGGCCCGCAGCATGTCGGGGGTGGAGATGTAGAGCTGGCTGCCGTCGCCGAAGTTCAGCGAACCGCAGTCCAGCGTGCAGATGTCCGGCAGCAGCTCCTCGACGTGCGGCAGCCGCTCCAGGCCGTTGACCAGGTCGGTGCCGTCGACCGGCTTGAGCGGGTCGTCGGGGTCGATGAACAGGTCGCCGCCCATGCCCGCGGTCAGGTTGATGACCACGTCGGTGCCGGTCTCCTTGATGCGCTCCACGACCTCGCGGTAGAGCGCGGTGTCCCGCGAGCCCTGGCCGGTCTCGACGTTGCGGACGTGGATGTGCACCACGGCCGCCCCGGCTTCGGCGGCCTCGACCGCGTCCTTGGCGATCTGCTCCGGGGTCACCGGGACGAACTCGCTCTTGCCGGTGGTGTCACCGGCGCCGGTGAGCGCTGCGGTGACGATCACTTCGTTGGCCATCGGGCTCTCCTCTCGTGGGCAGGTTCCAGCGCCTGGGCACCGGTGCGGTGCCCAGGTGGGGTTGTGGGGATGTCAGTGCCGGACGATCTCGCGTTCGACGTACTCGCGCAGTGCCTTGCGCATCCGCTCGACGGACCGGCCGGGGCGCCCGGCGAGCACCTGGATGCCCAGGCCGTCGATCAGCGCGGTCAGCGTGACGGTCAGCTCCTCGGCGTCGGTGTCGGCGAACACGCCCTGCTCCTGGCCCTGGCGGATGGTGCGGGCGATGGTGTCGTGCCAGCGCGTGTAGGAGTCGCTGTGCAGCACCTGCAGGTCGGGGTTGAGCGCGCTCTCGTTCCACACCTGCAGCCAGATCGACCACTCCTGGCGCAGCAGGCCGGGCGTGGGCAGTTGGAGCTCGACCAGGCGCAGCAGACGCTCGTGGGCGTCCTCGATGGCGTGCAGCTCGGCGACCTGCCGGTCGAAGGCCTGCCGGACCGAGTAGCGCAGCGTCTCGGTGAGCAGGTCGTTGCGACCGGGGAAGTAGTAGTGGATGGTCGCCGCGCTGGTGCCGCACTCCTTGGCCACGTCGGACACGCGCACCGAGTGGTAGCCGCGTTCGGCGATCAGGTGCCAGGCGGCGTCGAGGATCTGCTGGTAGCGGCTGGCTTCCCGGAGGTCGCCGGGGTCGCGCAGCGGTCGGGCGGTGCGCTGCGGCGCGGCGGCCACCGTCTCGACGTCGTCGCCACCGTTGATCAGCCAGTTCACCGTGACGCCGGTCAGCTCGGCTACGCGGGTGAGCTCGGCCGGGGTGAAGCGCCTGGTCCCGGTCAGCGACTTGGACAGCTTGGTGGGGTCCAACCCGATCTGCTCGGCGAACGCGCGTTGGCTCCCCGGGTACTGGCGCAACACGTCGCGCACCCGCTGGCGCAACGCAGCCGTCGTGTCCTGCACAGCCGAAACGCTAACAGCACATTGCGAGAATCGCAATGATCGGGTCGCGTTGCGATCGGCCCCGGGTTGGCCATCTGCGGGAACATGCCTAGACAGCAGCGTTTGGATGTCAAAACGTCGGGGTCGTCCGGAGGCTGGACGTGATTGATAAGTCAGTCGGTCGCAATGCTGTGGCGCACCGGGCAGTGCGAGCCTAGAACGAACGTGCTGAGCTGGTCCCGTGGACCCGACCAAGTCGAAGGCCGCGACTGGTGAACCGCCCGCCACCCGCTGGCGGGTGCTGGCCCTCTGCCTGATCGCGGGCTTCATGACGCTGCTGGACGTCAGCATCGTCAACGTCGCCCTGCCGTCCATCCAGGAGGGCCTGGACGCGCCCGCCGTCGCGCTGTCCTGGGTGGTCTCCGGCTACGCGCTGACCTTCGGCCTGGTGCTGGTGCCCGCCGGGCGCCTCGGTGACGACCGCGGCCGCAGCCGGATGTTCCTGCTGGCCTTGGCGGCGTTCACCGTGGCCAGCGCGCTGGCTGGGTCCGCGATGACCCCGTTGTGGCTGGTGGTGGCCCGCCTGCTGCAGGGCGTGGCGGGCGGGCTGCTCAACCCGCAGGTGCTCGGTCTGATGCAGCAGTTGTTCCACGGCCGCGAGCGGGGGAAGGCCTTCGGCCTGTTCGGCGCGGTGGTGGGCGTCTCCACCGCGATCGGGCCGCTGCTCGGTGGGCTGATCATCGAGCTGGCCGGGGTGGAGAACGGCTGGCGCTGGGTGTTCTTCGTGAACCTGCCGATCGGGGTGGCGGCGATCCTGTACGGGATGCGCGTGCTGCCGCGCGACCGCACGCGCGATGCCCGCCGCAGCCTGGACCTGGTGGGCGTGCTGCTGCTCGGCAGCGGTTTGCTGTGCCTGCTGCTGCCGCTGGTCGAGCAGGAGGGCGGCGGCGCCGGAACCCCGTGGTACCTGCTGGTCGTCGCGGTGGTGCTGCTGGCGTCGTTCGTGGCGTGGGAGCACTGGTACCGCAAGCGCGGGAACCACCCGCTGGTGAACCTGCGCCTGCTGCGCATCCGCAGCTACTCCTTCGGCGCGAGCCTCGGCCTGCTGTACTTCGCGGGGTTCACCAGCATCTTCTTCGTGCTGGCGGTGTACTTCCAGCGCGGTCTGGGCTACTCGGCCCTGCAGGCTGGGCTGGCGCTGACGCCGTTCGCGGTCGGTTCCGCGGTGTCCTCCGCGCTGGGCGGCCGGATCGTGCACCGCATGGGTCGGCGCCTGGTGGTCATCGGCCTGCTGGCGGCGCTGCTGGGCCTGCTGGCCACGGACGTCCTGCTGGCCACCCACCCCGGCTCGCTGGCGGGTGCGGTGACGGCGGCGCCGCTGCTGGTGGCGGGGATCGGCAGCGGCCTGGTGATCTCCCCGAACCAGACGGTGACCCTCAGCGAGATCGACGCGGCCCACGGCGGCACGGCGGCGGGTGTGCAGCAGACCGGCCAGCGCATCGGCTCGGCCGTCGGCACGGCTGCGGCGTCCGGCCTGTTCTTCGGGGTGTTGAGCACCAGCGGTTTCGACGCGGCGATCAGCAGCGGCCTGATCGTCTCGGTCGGCTTCGTGGGGGCTGCCTTGATGCTGGCCCTGGTGGAGGTGCTCGTCGCCCGGCGGGCAGCGCGTCCTTGAGCGGTTGTCACACCCGTGCAGCAGGATGGCGCTGACCGTGCGAGCGGAGGTGCCGATGCCGGGCAAGGTCGACTTCAGGAGGAACCTCGACGCCTACCGGGCGGAACGCGGCCGGTTCCGGGTCCTGGACGTGCCGGACATGCAGTACCTGGTGGTCGACGGCCACGGCGACCCGAACACCTCGCCCGACTTCGCCGCGGCGGTCGAGTCGCTGTACCCGGTGGCGTACAAGCTGAAGTTCGCCAGCAAGCAGGACCTCGGCCGCGACTACGTGGTCCCGCCGCTGGAAGGCCTGTGGTGGGCCGAGGACATGAGCGCCTTCACGTCGGCCCGCGACAAGTCGAGCTGGGACTGGACGATGATGCTCATGGTCCCCGACTGGATCGACCACGCGATGTTCACCACGGCCGTGGAGCGGGCCAGGGCCCGGAACCGGCCGCCGCGCCTCGACGACGTCCGCCTGGAGCCCCTGTCCGAGGGGATGTGCGTCCAGGTCCTCCACGTCGGCTCCTTCGACGACGAGGCGGCGGTCCTGGCGGAGCTGCACGACGACTACATCCCGTCCCACGGCCTGCGGATGGTCGGCAAGCACCACGAGATCTACCTCAGCGACTTCCGCAGGGCAGCCCCGGACAAGCGGCGAACCATCCTCCGCCAACCAGTCACCGCCGGATGACGGCCCGGCGGCCTCTCCCCGCCGCGACGAGCCGAGTAATCGGACCTCGACGCAGTTGTCGCTGCTGCCGATGCTTCGCGAGCACTTGGACCAGCCGGTGCCCCTCGGTCCGAGTCGAGCGGGTCAGTCGTGGGCGTTCTTCGGGGACTGCTTGGACAGGGTGGCGTGGCGGTAGCCGTAGCCGAAGTAGATCAGCAGGCCGAGGACCAGCCAGGCCGCGAAGCGGAGCCAGGTGATGATGTCCAGGTTCGTCATCAGGTACAGGCACGCCAGGGCGCTGAGGACCGGCAGCCACGGCGACAGCGGCACCCGGAACGGGCGGGGTAGGTCCGGCTTGGTGCGGCGCAGGACAGGGACCGCCAGCGAGACGATCACGAAGCCGGACAGGGCGCCGATGCTCACCATGTCGGCCAGCTCGGAGATCGGGATGAACCCGGCCAGCAGCATGATCACCACCGCGCCGCCGATGGTCATCCGGTGCGGCGTGCCCCACTTCGGGTGCACCTGGGAGAGCTTGGGCGGCAGCAGGCCGTCACGGCTCATCGCGAAGCCGATCCGGCCGATGGTCACCAGCTCCACCATCATCACCGAGGTCAGCCCGGTCACCGCGCCCAGCGAGATCAGCGCCGCCACCCACGGCTGGCCGACCGACTGGAACGCCGCCGCCAGCGGGGCGCCCTCGTCGATCTGCTGGTAGTCGACCATCGCGCTGAGCACGATCGCGACCAGCACGTACAGCAGGGTGCACACGATCAGGCTGCCGAGCAGGCCGACCGGCAGGTCCCGCTTGGGGCGCTTGGTCTCCTCACCGAGGTTGGCCAGCGCCTCGAAACCGGTGTAGGCGAAGAACACGATCGCCGCCGCGGTGAACACCCCGCCGATGCCGTACATCGACTGCTCCATGCCGAGCAGGACCTGCACCAGCGGCTGCTCCAGCGGGCTGGCGGTCTCGGCGGCGGGCTGCGCGGGCGGGATGAACGGGTCCAGGTGGGCGCCGTTGAAGAAGAACAGCCCCGCCACGACCACCAGCACGCACACCGCGACCTTGACGATGACCAGCCCGTTGGTCACCCACGAGGACTCGCGGATGCCGATCACCGCGACCGCGGTCAGCGCCGCGATGATCAGGATCGCGCCGACGTTGACCGCGGCGTCCTCGCCGAACCACTCCGGTGGCAGGCCGAGCAGGTTCGCCACGTAGCCCGACCAGCTGCGGGAGACCACCGCGGCGCCCAGGGCGAACTCCAGCAGCAGGTCCCAGCCGATGATCCACGCGAACAGCTCGCCCAGCGTGGCGTAGCCGTAGGTGTAGGCGCTGCCCGCGGTCGGCACCGCGGAGGACAGCTCGGCGTAGCACAGCGCGGCCAGCGCGGCGACGACGCCGCCGATCACGAAGGACAGGACCACACCGGGACCGGCGTGGTCCTTGGCCTCGATCCCGGCCAGCGTGAACACACCGGTGCCGATGATGATCCCGATGCCGAAGCCGATCAGGTCCTTGCCGGTGAGGCGGCGGATCAGCCCGCTGTGCTCACCGCGGGTCAGGATGTCCTCGACGGGCATCGTTCGGAAGACGCTCACGGGCAAGCACGGTAAGCGAGTCGGGCCGCTGCGGCGCGACCGGCATCGCTGCGCGTGATCCTTTCGATGCGAAACGTGACACGTGGTGTTCGGGGGATGCCCGCGCGTGATCCGGAACAATCGGGCGTACGGGCTGTTCGCCCCAGCAGCAGGGGCGAACAGCCCGCACCTCAGGCGGGCACCGACGAGGTCCTGCGGTCCCAGATGCGGTGCTTGGACAGCGCGGAGGCGAACTCCTCGACGAAGCCCTCCGGCAGCGCGCCGCCAGTGCGCCCGGCCAGCACCACGCCGAGTTCGGCCACCACGCCGTCGGTCGCGGAACCCTCGCGCACCTCCGCGATCCCGGCGCGCTCGAGCAGCTCCATGCCCTCGTCGCTGGCCGCGACCGGCTTGTTGTGCTTGTAGGCCTCGGCGACGAAGTGCACGACGTGCCCGTCCTCGGACAGGGCGCGCACGCTCTCCGCGCCGCCTGGCACGATCACGCCGTCGTAGAGCACCGACATCATGGTGTGCACCGCCCGGTCCGCGGCCACCTCGTCGCCATCGGCGGTGCGGACCTTGCCGTCGCGCAGGCCCAGCACCTCCGCCAGGGCGCCGCGCTCGGCCAGGCCGCGCTGGACCTGCGCGACCTCCACGGCGTCCACCCCGTCGGCGACGAGCACCGCGACCTTGCGGGTGGCGATGGTGTCGGTGCGGGAGTTGGCCAGGCTCAGCGCCGGGGAGCTGCGCCCGTGGTTCGGCCTGCCGCCGCTGGGTGGCGCGACGCCGACCCCCTCGGCCACCGCTGTGGCCAGCTCGTGGTCGACGTGCTCCAGGTGGTCCACCACGTTGGCGCGCACGTGCTGGTGGTCGACCTTGCCGAGTTCGAAGCGGAACGCCTCGACGATGTGCTGCTTCTCCCAGGGCGCCATGCTGTTCCAGAACAGCGTCGCCTGGCTGTAGTGGTCCTCGAAGCTCTGGCTGCGCTTGCGGATCGTGTGGCCGTCCACCTTGCGCTGGTAGTGCCGGAAGACGTCCTCGTCGGCCAGCGCCGGGCACCCACCGGACAGGCTGTTGTTCGAGTAGCTGGTTCGACCCTGGTGGATGCGGCGCTGGTTGAAGCCGTCGCGCTGGTTGTTGGCCACCTCCACCACCGGCCGGTTGACCGGGATCTGCGCGAAGTTCGGGCCACCGAGCCGGATCAGCTGGGTGTCCAGGTAGGAGAAGTTGCGGGCCTGCAGCAGCGGGTCGTTGGTGAAGTCGATGCCCGGCACCACGTTGGCCGTGTGGAAGGCCACCTGCTCGGTCTCGGCGAAGAAGTTGTCCGGGTTGCGGTCCAGCACCAACCGGCCCACCGGCCGCACCGGCACCTCCTCCTCCGGGATGATCTTGGTGGCGTCCAGCAGGTCGAAGTCGAAGTCGAACTCCCGCTCCTCGGGGACCAGCTGCACGCCCAGCTCCCACTCCGGGTACTGGCCCGCCTCGATGCTCTCCCACAGGTCGCGCCGGTTGAAGTCGGCGTCGGCCCCGGCGATCTTCTGGCACTCGTCCCACACCAGCGAGTGGCTGCCCAGCAGCGGCGTCCAGTGGAACTTCACGAACGTGCCCTCGCCCCGGGCGTTGACCAGCCGAAACGTGTGCACGCCGAAGCCCTGCATCATCCGGTAGCTGCGCGGCAGCGCGCGGTCCGACATCAGCCACATGATCGTGTGCAGCGTCTCCGGCTGCAGCGCCACGAAGTCCCACAGCGTGTCGTGCGCCGACGCGGCCTGCGGCATCTCGTGGTGCGGCTCCGGCTTCACCGCGTGCACGAAGTCGGGGAACTTGATCCCGTCCTGAATGAAGAACACCGGCATGTTGTTGCCGACCAGGTCGTAGTTGCCCTGCTCGGTGTAGAACTTGGTGGCGAAGCCGCGCACGTCGCGGACCGTGTCGGCCGAGCCGCGGGAGCCCGCGACGGTGGAGAACCGGACGAAGACCGGGGTCCGCTGGGCGGGGTCGGTCAGGAACCGCGCGACGGTGTGCTCGGCCAGCCAGTCGTCGTAGGGCTGGAAGTGCCCGTACGCCCCGGCACCGCGGGCGTGCACCACGCGCTCGGGGATCCGCTCGTGGTCGAAGTGCGTGATCTTCTCGCGGGCGTGGAAGTCCTCCAGCAGCGTGGGGCCGCGCTCGCCGACGGTCAGCGAGTCGTCGGTGTGGTCGATGCGCACGCCCTGCTGGGTGGTCAGCCTGGTGCCGGTGAGGTCCTGGCGGACCTCGTCGAGCTGCCGCTGCTTCGGGTCGTTTCCGTCGGTGGTCATCGTGGTGGGCTCCCCTCGGTGTCGGCGCGAACCGCCCACCAGGTTTCCCACCGGTGCGGTGGGGTATTCCCCGTCACGACCCCAACGCGGTCGGGAGCCAGTGCAGCAGCTCGGGAGCGCCCGCCACGACCAGGAAGTGCGCGCCGCGGCCGACCAGGCTCGCCGCCAGGAAGCCCAGCAGCGGCAGCCCGGCCGCGCCGGAGAGCAGGCACATCAGGCTGTAGGGCGGCAGGCCGGGGATCGCGGTCAGGCACAACACGCCCAACCCCCACCAGGGACGCTCCGCGGTGCGCTGGTGGAACTTGTCGAACCAGGCTGCCCAGCGGCCGTGGCGCCCGGCCTCGACCCGCTTCAGCAACCGCTCACCGAGCGCGAACCCGCCCCTGCCCGCGAAGTAGAACAGCGTCTTGCCGGCGACCTGGCCGACCGCGGCGGCCAGCCCGAGCGCCCACCAGCTCACGCCGTCCACGGTGGACACCACGCCGAGCAGGTACAGCTCGATGTTGACCAGCGGGAAGAAGCTGCCCAGCGCGGCGGTGCCCGCGGTGGCCGCCAGCCACCCGATCATCGGACCACCCGCCCGCGCGCCGGAGCCGGGCGGTTCGCCACGTCACGCACTCCACAACGACCAGAACAGGACGACCAACTGTATCGGCCGGCGCGCTGGCTCACCCGGCCGGGGAAGAGGTGCCGCAGCTCACCCGGCCGGGGGAGCGGGGTCGGCGTCGGGGTCCCACGACAGGAGGCGGACGCGGCTGACCGTGCGCAGGTGGCGGCGCATCGCGGTGACCGCGGCGCGGGCATCACCCGCTCGGACGGCCTCGGCGATGCGCTCGTGCTGGGCCAGGGACTTGGTCGGGCGGTCCGGCTGGCGCAGCGACTCCTGGCGGCTCTCGGCGATCTCGGTTGCGATGGTGCGCATGAAGTCGGCGAGCAGGGAGCTGTGCGCGGCTGCGGTGATCGCGGCGTGGAACCGGCGGTCGCCGTCGTTGCCGAGCTCGCCGTCGGCGATCTCGCGGCGCATGTCCGCCAGGGCGGCGTCGATCTCGGCCAGGTCGTCCTCGGTGCGCCGCTGCGCGGCCAGCTCGGCGAGCTTGGTCTCCAGCGCCTCGCGCGCGTCCAGCACGTCGGGCAGGCGGCGCTTGCGCTCCACCAGCTCGTCGACCGGTTCCACCTCCAGCGACTCCCGGCGCAGGTAGGTGCCGCCGCCGTGCCGGACCTCGACCAGGCCCTGGACCTCCAGCACCACGATGGCCTGCTTGACCGAGGCGCGGCTGACGCCGAGCTGCTCGGCGAGCTTGCGCTCCGGGGGCAGCCGGTCGCCCGCGCGCAACCCGGACGCGGCGACGTGCTCGCGCAGCCGCTGCACGACCTGCTCGTACAGGCGCGGGCGGGAGAGCGGGCGCAGGGCGTCGGACACCGGGTTCCTCCAGGCCGGGACGGGGGTGCTGATCAGGCTAGCACCGGGTGCGCGGCCGAGTGGCTGAGCCAGTTTTCCCACACCGGCTTGACGGAGCGTCCGCAGCGGCGCAAAAGTGGTCCAGCCAGTGGACCAATGCTCGGACGATCGTGGAGGTGGCCGGTGCTGTTCCCGAAGTTGCGGCAGCCGGACGGCAAGGAGGCGCTGCGCTTCGGCGCGCGGGCGCTGGACTACCAGGAGCTGGCCGGGGTGGCCGCGGCGATCGCCGAGCGCGTCGCGGGCCGCGAGCGGATCGCGGTGTGGGCGACCAACGAGCTGGAGACCTGCGCGGCGGTCATCGGCGGGCTCAGCGCGGGCGTCGCGGTGGTGCCGATCAACCCGAAGGTGGGGGAGCGCGAGCTCGCGCACATTCTCGGCGACAGCCAGCCGGAACTCCTGCTCGCCGCCCCCGGGTTCCAGGCCCCGGACGGTCTCGGTGAGGTCCCGGTGCACGAGGTCGACCTGACCGCCCGCGG
This sequence comes from Saccharopolyspora sp. NPDC000359, assembly GCF_040300525.1. NCBI lineage: Bacteria > Bacillati > Actinomycetota > Actinomycetes > Pseudonocardiales > Pseudonocardiaceae > Saccharopolyspora > Saccharopolyspora sp. NPDC000359. The sequence goes on from NZ_JBEPDU010000031.1 coordinate 52,848, forward strand.
CGGTGAGCTGCCGCCCGAGGCCGACGAGGACGCCCCGGCGCTGATCGTCTACACCTCGGGCACCACCGGTCCGCCCAAGGGCGTGGTGCTGCCGCGCCGCGCGATCCGCGCCAACCTCGACGCGCTGGCCGAGGCCTGGGAGTGGACCGAGCGCGACGTGCTCGCCCACGCGCTGCCGCTGTTTCACGTGCACGGGCTCATCCTCGGCACGCTCGGCCCGGTGCGACTGGGTGGCACGGTGCACCACCTGGGCAAGTTCTCCTCCGCGGCCATCGCCGCGGAGCTGGCCGGTCCGGCGACCATGATGTTCGGCGTGCCGACGATGTACCACCGGCTGGCCGAGGACGCCGAGCGCGATCCGGAGATCGGCAAGGCGGTCGGCGGGGCCCGGCTGCTCGTGTCGGGTTCGGCGGCGCTGCCCGCGGTCGAGCACGAGCGGATCGAGCGGCTGACCGGCCAGCGGGTCGTGGAGCGCTACGGCATGAGCGAGACGATCATGAACTGCGGGGTGCGCGCTGACGGCGACCGCCGACCCGGCTACGTCGGGCGCCCGTTCGCCGGGGTCGAGCTCAGGCTGGTCGACGAGCAGGGCACCGAGATCGAGGTCAGCGACGACGAGGCGGTCGGCGAGATCTGGATCCGCGGCTCGAACCTGTTCAGCGGCTACCTCAACCGCCCCGAGGCCACCGCCGAGGCGTTCACCGACGGCTGGTTCCGCACCGGCGACGTGGCCACCCGCGCCCCGGACGGCTACATCCGCATCGTCGGCCGCAAGGCCACCGACATCATCAAGAGCGGTGGTTACAAGATCGGCGCGGGCGAGATCGAGAACTGCCTGCTGGAGCACCCGGCGGTCGCCGAGGTCGCGGTCACCGGTGAACCCGACGCCGACCTGGGCGAGCGGATCGTGGCTTGGATCGTGCGCGCACCCGGCCAGCAGGTCGACGAGCAGGAGCTGGTCGACCACGTTGCCCGGCTGCTCACCCCGCACAAGCGCCCGCGCGTGATCCGCTACCTGGACGCCCTGCCGCGCAACGAGATGGGCAAGGTGCAGAAGAAGGCCTTGCAGCATGGCTGAGCACAGCGCGGCCCGCGCGCTGGTGGAGGCGGTCGGCCGGGGTTTCGAGGCGTTCGAGCCCCCGGCGGGCCCGGCTGTGGTCGACGGCCCGCTGGGCTGGCCGGGCTACGACGACCAGCGCGCCCGCGCGACCGACCGCAGCGGCGCCGAGGAGTCGGTGCTCTGTGGTCGGGCCCAGGTGGGGCAGTTCCCGGCGGTGCTCGTCGCGTTCGACTTCGCCTACCTGGGCGGATCGGTCGGGGAGGCGGCCGGGGCCCGCATCGTGGCCGCCTTCGAGCGGGCCCGTGAGCTGCGGCTGCCGGTGGTCTCGCTGGTGGCCTCGGGCGGCAGCCGGATGCAGGAGGGCATCTGCGCGCTCCGGCAGCTGCAGGAGATCGCGCGGGCCTGTCTGCTGGCCAGGCGCGACGGGATCCCGCACATCACCGTGCTGCGGAACCCGACGACCGGCGGCATGTGGGCGGCGCTGTCGGCGGCCGCCGACGTGGTGCTCGCCGAGCCCGCGGCGGCGGTCGCCTTCGGCGGCAGCCGGGTGCGGAGCGCGACCGAGACCGGGGAGGCGTTCCACGCCGAGGGCAAGTTCGACGACGGCCAGGTGGACCGGATCGTCGACGACACCGAACTGCCCCGGGTGCTGGCCGAGCTGGTCCGCTTCCTGCGTCCCCAGGGGTCGGTGGCCGGACCAGCCCCGGTCCCGAAGTCCCTGGCCAGCGGTGAGCCGTCGACCACGGGGTGGGAGGCGGTCCAACGTGCGCGGGCGGCCGACCGGGCGCGCGCCGGGGCGTACCTGGACGCCTACTTCTCGACCCGCTTCGAGATCAGCGGCGACCGGGCGGGTGGCCGGGACGCGGGGATGCGCTGCGGCTTCGGCGAGCACGGCGGTCGCACGATCGCTTTCGCCGCCCAGACGGGCACCGCCAACACCCCGGCCGGGTTCCGCACGGCGGCCCGCCTGATCAAGCTCGCCGACCAGCTGGGCATCCCGGTGCTGACGCTGGTGGACACCCCTGGCGCGGCCAACGACGCGGCGGCCGAGCGCGGCGGTGTCGGCCCCGCCCTCGCGGAGCTGTTCACCGCGGTCGCTGACGCGCGAGTTCCGATCACCACCCTGGTCATCGGCGAAGGCGGCTCCGGAGGGGCCCTGGCCCTGGCGGCGCCAGGGCGGACCTGGGTCACCGCGGACGCCTACTTCGCGGTGATCGCCCCGGAATCCAGCGCGGCGATCCTCAAACGCGACCCAGCAGAGGTCCCCACCCTCGCCCACCACCTCCACCTGCGCCCCCAGGACCTCGTCGACCTCGGCTTCGCCCGGGGCATCGCCGACTGACCCGCACGCCTCGTGCCGCACCTCACCGGTTGTCGGGCACGTCCGGTGCTGCGGATCCGCTGGTTGGGCTCGAACAGCCCTGGCCGATGCTCCCTGGTGGGGGAGGGGCGTTGCGCTCGGTGATCAATGCCACCTCGTTGGAGGGGAGATATGAGGGGCATCCGTGTTCTAAACTCAGGCTCGCCTGACAAAGGTTAGGCTTGCCTGAGTTTCAGAAGGTGCGATGTATCGGACGGGGATCGGCGGCGCGGTCGCCATCGTGACAGGCGCGGGCCAGGGCATCGGCGCCGCGGTGACCAGGGCTTTCGTCGAGCTCGGCGGCACCGTCGCCGCGGTGGACCGCAACGGCGAGCAGGTGGCCGCCGTCGCCGCCGAGCTGGGCGACCAGGTGCGGGCATACCAGGCGGACGTCGCCGATGCGGCCGCCGTCACCGCGGTGGTCGAGCGGGTCGAGGCCGAGGTGGGTCCGATCGGGGTGCTGGCCAACGTCGCCGGGGTGCTGCAGCAGGGCACCGTGCAGGAGATCAGCGACGAGGACTGGCAGCGGACCTTCGCGGTCAACACCACCGGGGTGTTCAACTTCTCCCGCGCGGTGTCCAAGCACATGATCGCCCGCAAGGCGGGCTCGATCGTCACGGTCAGCTCCAACGCCGCAGGCGTGCCCCGCCACGGCATGGCCGCCTACGCCGCGTCGAAGGCCGCGGCCACGATGTTCACCAAGTCGCTCGGGCTGGAGCTCGCCGAGCACGGCATCCGCTGCAACGTCGTCGCCCCCGGCTCCACCGACACCGACATGCAGCGCGGGATGTGGGCCGACGAGCACGGCGCCGAGCGGGTCATCGCCGGTTCCCCCGAGTCCTTCAAGGTCGGCATCCCGCTGCGCAGGCTGGCCACCCCGGAGGACATCGCCGACGCGGTGGTGTTCCTGGCCTCCGACCGGGCCCGGCACATCACGATGCACGACCTGTACGTCGACGGCGGCGCCACGCTGCGCGCCTGAACCCGGCCGCGAACCCCGAAAGGTTGCCATGACCACGATCGACAGCGATATCGACAGCATCGACCTCGTCGCGGACGATGCGGCGGCCCGGTTGCTGGCGGCCTACGAGGCGGGCTCGTCGTTCCTGTTCTCCACCCCGCGCGGGGTGCTGCTGGCCCGCGGCGTCTCCGCCACGGTCCCGAAGACCCAGTGCGCGCGGGAGGACCTGCCGCGACGCGTCTCGGAGTTCTTCAACAGCGCGGCGGAGTTCGGGCACCGCAACCCCGTGGTCGTCGGTGCCGTGCCGTTCGGCAACGACCTGCCCGCGCACCTGGTGCTGCCCGAGGACGTGCTCCGCGCCGAACCGCTGAACGTCGTGGTCCCGCAGATCCCGCGCAGCGGCGCACCGGAGTGCGAGGTCCGCCCGGTGCCCGCTCCGGCCGAGTACGAGCGCGGCGTGCAGCGCGTGCTGCGCCGGCTGGAGGACGGCGAGCTGAGCAAGGTGGTGCTGGCCCGCTCGCTGGAGCTGGCCGCTGCCGAACCCATCGACGTGCGCACCGTGCTGCAGAACCTCGCCCTGGCCGACCCGGCCAGCTACACCTTCGCCGTCGACCTGCCCAAGCGTGGCGAGGACGGCACCCGCGACAGCTTCGGCCCGCAGCCGCCGCTGCGCCGCACCTTCCTGGGCGCGAGCCCCGAGCTGCTGGTGTCGCGGCGCGGCACGCAGGTGCGCTCCAACCCGATGGCCGGATCGCGGCCGCGCAGCGCCGATCCGGTCGAGGACCGACGGCGGGCCGCCGAACTGTCCACTTCGGACAAGGACCTGCGGGAGCACGCGGCCGTGGTGGAGGCGGTGGCCGAGGCGCTGCGCCCGTACTGCCGCGAGCTGCGGGTGCCCGAACCGTCGGTGATCAGCACCAACGCCATGTGGCACCTGGCCACCGAGGTCACCGGCGAGCTGCGCGACCCGGCGACTTCGTCGCTGGAGCTGGCCGACGCGCTGCACCCCACCCCGGCGGTGTGCGGCACCCCGGTGGACCGGGCGCGCGAGGTCATCGCCGAGGCGGAGCCTTTCGAACGCGGCTACTACGCGGGCATGGTCGGGTGGTGCGACGCTGCCGGGGACGGGGAGTGGGTGGTGGCCATCCGCTGCGCCGACGTCGAGGACGACTCGCTGCGGCTCTACGCCGGAGCGGGCATCGTCGCGGGCTCGGACCCGGCCGACGAACTCGCCGAGACCTCAGCGAAGTTCCGCACCGCGTTGTCCGCGATGGGCTTGGACAAGGCCGTCTGAGAGGACCGGAGATGACGATCCCCGACCACCCGACCTGGCCGCCGGAATTCGCCGACCGCTACCGTGCGGCGGGCTACTGGCGCGGCTACACCTTCGGCCAGATGCTGCGCGAACGCGCCGCCGAGCACCCCGACCGCACCGCCGTGGTGGACGGCGAGCGCCGGGTGTCCTACGGCGAGCTCGACGTGCGCGCCGACCGCCTCGCCGCCGGGCTGCGCGCCGAGGGCATCGGCCGGGGCGACCGCGTCGTCGTGCAGCTGCCCAACACCGCCGAGTTCTTCGACGTGTGCTTCGCGTTGTTCCGGCTGGGCGCGGTGCCGGTCTTCGCGCTGCCGTCGCACCGGTTGACCGAGATCTCCTACTTCTGCGGATTCAGCGGGGCCGCCGCCTACATCACCACCGACGTCGAAGCCGGGTTCGACCACCGGAAGCTGGCCGCCGAGGTGGTGGCGCAGCTGCCGGAGCTGCGGGTGCTCATCGCCGGCGAGCCCGGCGAGTTCCGCGCGCTGTCCGATGTGGACGCCGAACCAGTGGAGCTGGTCGGGCCCGGGCCCGGGGACCTGGCGTTCCTGCAGCTCTCCGGCGGCAGCACCGGGGTGCCGAAGCTGATCCCGCGCACCCACGACGACTACATCTACTCCTTCCGCGCCAGCAACGAGATCTGCGGCGTCACCGCCGGGACCACCTACCTCGCGGCGCTGCCCATCGCGCACAACTTCCCGATGAGCTCGCCCGGCACCTTCGGTGTCCTGCACGCCGGTGGCCGCGTGGTGCTGGCCCACCGGCCCAGCCCCGACGAGGTGTTCCCGCTGATCGAGCGCGAGCGGGTCACGCTGGCCGCGGCGGTCCCGCCACTGGCGCTGGTGTGGTTGGACGCGGCCGCCAGCACCGAGCACGACCTGTCCAGCCTGGAGGTGCTGCAGGTCGGCGGGGCCAAGTGCAGCGAGGAGGTCGCGCGCCGCGTCAAGCCCGTCCTCGGCGCCACCCTGCAGCAGGTCTTCGGCATGGCCGAGGGGCTGGTGAACTACACCCGGCTCGACGACCCGGAGGAGGTCGTCCTCACCACCCAGGGGCGGCCGATCTCCCCCGACGACGAGGTGCTGGTCGTCGACGACGAGGACAACCCGGTGCCACCGGGCCAGACCGGCCACCTGCTCACCCGCGGGCCCTACACCATCCGCGGCTACTACCGGGCCGCGGAGCACAACGCGAAGGCCTTCACCCCGGACGGCTTCTACCGCACCGGCGACGTCGTGCGGCTCACCGCCGAGGGCAACATCGTCGTCGAGGGCCGGGCCAAGGACCAGATCAACCGCGGTGGCGAGAAGATCGCCGCGGAAGAGGTGGAGAACCACCTGCTGGCGCACCCGGCGGTGCACGACGCGGCCGTGGTGTCCATGCCCGACGACTACCTCGGCGAGCGCAGCTGCGCGTTCGTCGTGCCGCGCGGCATCCCGCCCAAGGCGCGCGAGCTGATCAAGTTCGTGCGCGAGCGCGGGCTGGCCGCCTACAAGGTGCCGGACCGGGTCGAGTTCGTCGACCAGTTCCCGCAGACCGGCGTCGGCAAGGTCAGCAAGCGCGACCTCCGGGAGGCGATCAGCCGCGAGCTGGTCCCGGAGCTCGACCGCTGACAGCCCACCCGTCCCGAACACAGGAGGAGGTTGCCCGTGGGGCTTCCGACCATCCCGCCCTACCGCGTGCCGCGACCGGACGAGCTGCCGGACAACCGCGTCCCGTGGCGGCCGGAGCCGAACCGCTCGGTGCTGCTGATCCACGACATGGAGCGGCACTTCGTCAACGCCTTCCCCGCGGAGGGCGAACCACTGGACCAGGTGGTGCCCAACATCGCGCTGCTGCGCGAGCGCGCCCGCGCGGCGGGCGTGCCGGTGGTGTACTGCGCGCAGCCCGGCGGGCAGACGCCCGAGCAGCGCGGCCTGCAGCTGGAGTGGTGGGGGCCGGGGGTGGCCGACCCGGCGCAGGAGGCCATCATCGACGAGCTCGCGCCCGGTGCCGGTGACGTGGTGCTGACCAAGTGGCGCTACAGCGCGTTCCAGCGTACCGAGCTGCGGCAGCTGCTGCGGGACTGGGGGCGCGATCAGCTGATCATCACCGGGATCTACGCCCACATCGGCTGCCTGATGACCGCCGCCGAGGCCTTCCAGCAGGAGGTCCAGGCGTTCCTGGTCGCCGACGCGGTCGCGGACTTCTCCGCGGAGGAGCACCGGATGGCGCTGACCTACGCGGCCAAGCGCTGCGCGGTGGTCGACACCGCGCAGCGCTTGGCCGCGGACCTCGCGGCGCGCGAGTCCGAAGTGGCCTGACGAGTTCTAGGGGAGTGCGTGGAGATGTCGCAGGAGTTGACGCTGGAGGACGTCCGGGAGCAGGTCGCCGAGCTGCTCCACGAGGACCCGGCGGAGTTGACCGACGAGGAGAACCTGGTGGACTGGGGCCTGGACTCGGTCCGCATCATGACCCTGGTGGAGAAGTGGCGTCGACTCGGCGTCCAGATCACCTTCGCCGACCTCGCCGAACGCCCCACCCTCGCGGAGTGGTGGGCGGTCCTGGAACCCAAGGTGCGGTGACCCGCCGCTGGCGGTGACGCGATTTCGGTGCGGAGTGGACGTCCGGCTCCATCGAGGTGCTCCCACCGGAACTCGCCCTCGGACGAGTCGTGCACCGGGTGGTCCGCAGTTTCAATTGAAACCTCGAACATGAGTGGGGGAAGCCCGCAGTTTCAATTGAAACTGCGGTGGTGTGCCGGTGCGACCGCGCGGAGGTCACCTGCTTGGGACCGCGGAAGTCGGCGTGCCGGACGCGCCGGCGGACCGCAGCTTCCAGGGGGCTGCGGTCCGCCGGGTGTCACCGCTGCTGATCGCTCAGCCGTCCCAGGGGACCTGCGGGGACTTGTAGTAGTTGGTGCCGGAGGCCTCCAGCCGGGGGCCGTGGGTGGCCAGGCGCTGGGCGAAGGACTCCCAGTCGTGGGACGACTTCGGGGACCAGGCCAGCTCGGCGATCGCCGGCAGGCGGGGGAAGGCCATGAACTCGATGTGCTCGGAGTTCTCCAGCGTCTCCGACCACAGCGGCGCTTCCACGCCCAGGACCGCTTCCTCCGGCACGCCCTGCAGGTAGCTGCCCGGGTCCCAGCCGTAGGCGTCGGCGACCTCGATGAACCCGGCCCACTGCAGGCCCAGCGGGGTGTTCTCGTCGTACTTCATGTCCAGGTAGGACTTGTTCGCCGGGGACACCAGGACCTTGTTGCCGCGGGCCACCGCCTCCGGCAGCAGCGGGTCGGTGTCGGTGGTGCCCCAGTACTGCACCACCGCGTCGCCCTGCGGCGCGGCCTTGGCGTACTCGTGCCAGCCGACGGGCTTCTTGCCGTACTTCTCCACCAGCGGCAGCACCCGCGAGACGAACGCCTTGTAGTCCTCGTCGCTGGTGGCGTCCGCCTCGTCACCGCCGATGTGCAGGTACGGGCCGGGCGTGATCTCGGCCAGCTCCCGGATCACGTCCTCGACGAACTGGTAGGTGACCTCCTTGTCCACGCACAGCGAGCTGAACCCGACCTCGATGCCGGTGTAGAGCGGCGGCGCCACGCCGTCGCAGTTCAGCTCCGCGTAGGAGGCCAGCGCGGCGTTGGTGTGCCCCGGCATGTCGATCTCGGGGATCACCACGATGTGCCGGGACGCGGCGTACTCGACGATCTCGGCGTAGTCCTGCTTGGTGTAGAACCCGCCGGGGCCGCCGCCGACCTCGGTGCTGCCGCCGTACTCGGTCAGCTTCGGCCAGCTGTCGATCTCGATGCGCCAGCCCTGGTCGTCGCTCAGGTGCAGGTGCAGCCGGTTGATCTTGTACCGGGCGATCTGGTCGATGTAGCGCTTGACCTGGTCGACGTCGAAGAAGTGCCGCGCCACGTCGAGCATCGCGGCCCGGTGCTCGAAGCGCGGTTGGTCGACGACCTCGCCGCCGGGCACCGGCCAGGGGCCGGGCTGTTCGGTGTGGCTCTCGATCGCGGCGGGAAGCAGCTGCCGCAGCGTCTGGACGCCGTTGAACAGCCCTTCGGCGCTCCCGGCGCGCAGGTCGACGGTCTCCCCGGTGACCTGCAGCCGGTAGCCCGCCGGGCCGAGCTCGGCGTCGTCGGTCACCGCCAGCGCGATGTCACCGGCGTCGTCGCCGACCGGCAGCGGATACCCGGTGGACGGGCGCAGGATCCCGGCCAGGTACTCGCCGACCTCGGCAGCCTCGCCGGAGGCCTGGATCGAGGTCTGCTCGGACAGCTCGAAAGTCGTTGCCGGGTCGGGGCGCACCACTTCGGGTGCGGGGATGAGGTTGTGCATCGCGGATGTCTCCACGGCGGGCGCGGCGGTCGCGGGAACGGCTGTCCCGGCGACCAGCGCACCGGCCACAACGGCCAGCGCGGCTCTGCGCGCCGTTGGTCGAGTTGGTCGTGAGGTCATGTGCGTTCGCTCCTCGGCGTCGGGGAACGGTGCTCCCAAAGGTATAGACCAAATCTTGCGCTGGCAGCCTCCAACCGGACGTACCGAACGCGTCGAACGGCCTCACCGCCCCCGGCTGAGCACCGCCCCGACCGAAGCGCCGGTGACGCAGCCGAGCGCCACGAGCTGCGGCAGCGCCAGTCCTTCGGCCAACAGCAGCAGACCCGCCAGCGCGCCGGACGCGGGCTCCGCGGGCGCGGCAGGGATCAGCAGCGTTGCGGCCAGCGACAGCCTGCGCAGCGGCAGCCGGGCGCGGCCGGCCATCGCGGCCGTGCTCGGGACGTTGGAGGACGTGGTGCGCGACCTGCGGGGCGCCAGCGGGCTCGGCTGACGCCCCGCCCGGTCAGGACTGGTCGCGCAGCGCGGGGCGGAGCCGGTCGAGCACCGCCGGGTCCTCGATCGTCGAGGGCACCTTGGTGTCGCCGCTGTCGGCGATCTCGCGCATCGACTTGCGCAGGATCTTTCCCGAGCGCGTCTTGGGCAACCCGTCGACGATCGCGACCTCGCGGAACGCCGCCACCGGCCCGATCTGCTCGCGCACCGCCGCGACCAGCTCCGCGCGCAGCGCCTCCGGATCGACGTCCACACCGGACTTGAGCACCACCAGGCCGCGCGGCACCTGCCCCTTCAGCGCGTCGCGGACCCCGATCACGGCGCACTCGGCGACCGCGGGGTGCGCCGCCAGCACCGCCTCCATCGAGCCGGTGGACAACCGGTGCCCGGCGACGTTGATCACGTCGTCGGTGCGGCCCATCACGAACACGTACCCGTCGGCGTCGACGTAGCCGTTGTCGCCCGTCAGGTAGTAGCCGGGGTAGCGCGACAGGTACGACTCGCGGAACCGATCGTCATCGCCCCACAGCGTGGGCAGCGTGCCCGGCGGCAGCGGCAGCCGGATGCAGATCGCGCCGTCGGTCCCCGGCGGCTGCGGGTTGCCCGCCTGGTCCAGTGCCACCACGTCGTAACCGGGCACCGGCACCGTCGGCGACCCCGGCTTGACCGGCATCGGCTCCAGCCCGCGCAGGTTGGCGCAGATCGGCCAGCCCGTCTCGGTCTGCCACCAGTGGTCGATCACCGGCACGCCCAGCTTGCCCGACGCCCAGTGGTAGGTCTCCGGGTCCAACCGCTCCCCGGCCAGGAACAGCGTCCGCAGGCTCGAGATGTCGTGGTCGGCCAGCAGTGCCGCGTCCGGGTCCGCCCGCTTGATCGCCCGGAACGCGGTGGGCGCGGTGAACAGCGCCTTGACCCGGTGCTCGGCGATGACCCGCCAGAACGCGCCCGCGTCCGGCGTGCCCACCGGCTTGCCCTCGTAGACCACCGTCGTCGCCCCGGCCAGCAGCGGCGCGTAGACGATGTAGGAGTGGCCGACCACCCAGCCGACGTCGGAGGCGGTCCAGAAGACCTCGCCCGGTCCGATGTCGTAGATGTTGGCCATCGACCAGCGCAGCGCCACCGCGTGCCCACCGTTGTCGCGCACTACGCCCTTCGGCCGCCCCGTGGTCCCGGAGGTGTAGAGCACGTACAGCGGATCGGTCGCCGCGACCGGGACGCACTCGGCGGGCTCGGCCTGCGCCAGCGCGTCGTGCCAGTCCACGTCCCGCTCGCCGAGCTCGGCGCGGGCCTGCTCGCGCTGGAGCACCACGACCCGCTTCGGCTGGTGCTCGGTCAGCCGCAGCGCCTCGTCGACGATCGGCTTGTACTCGACCACCCGGTTCGGCTCCAACCCGCAGGACGCCGCGACGACCACCGTCGGCCGGGCGTCCTCGATGCGGGCGGCCAGCTCCTTCGGGGCGAAGCCGCCGAAGACCACCGAGTGCACCGCGCCGATGCGCGCGCAGGCCAGCATCGCCACCACTGCCTCGGGGATCATCGGCAGGTACAGCACGACGCGGTCGCCGCGCGCCACCCCCTGCGCCCGCAGCGCCCCGGCGAACAGCGCCACCTCGTCCAGCAGCTCCCGGTAGGTCCGGCGGAGCACCTGGCCGGTCATCGCCGAGTCCCAGATCAGCGCGGGCTGCTCGCCGCGGCCGTCGCGGACGTGCCGGTCCAGCGCGTTGAAGCAGGTGTTGAGCTCCCCGTCGGGGAACCAGCGGAAGAACGGGTCGGCGGCGTCGTCCAGGGCGCGTGAGGGCTCGCGCACCCACTCGATCGCCGCCGCCGCGTCGAGCCAGAAGCCCTCCCGGTCGGTCAAGCTCCGCCGGTGGGCCTCGGCATAGGCACCCATGACCAACTACCTCCCGCATCCGCGCCAGTTGCCTGCCGTCCTACCGCACAACCACGCACCGCGCCAGGGTCATCACGCCCCGCGACCAGAACGCCTTCCACCGCACCGGGAAGGGGCGAGCGGCGCGCCCGAGTTCGCCCGGGCTCAGCGCCCGGCAGATCGCCGGTCGCAACTCGGCGACGGAACGTGTCCGCTGGGCGCTCCGCGACGGCTTCGACGCGACGCAACGTGCACGTGCGATCACAATCGACCTCGAGTCTGAGATCGGGCTAACAAACGGGCGCTCCGCGCCGACAACAGGATCAGAAAACGGAGGTGCTGCAACGATGAGCACGGAACCGGCCCGGTCCGCCGAGGCATCCACCACCCAGGTCGAACCGCGCACGACCACGTCGGCCGAACTCCCCACCGCGCCCTGCAGCGTGGTGTGGAGCGGTGGCCACTCCTACGTGCTCGAGGGCTCCGCCGGAGCCCGCTGGGCCGGCGTCGACGACCGCGGGCGCGCCCGGTTCCTCACCGACGCCGAGCTCCGCCGCCGCGGGTGGAGCCGCACCCCCGCCTAGCCCCAGCGGTCGCCGGCTCCCACCGCGCACCTCGCCCGATCGACTCGACTCGCGGGGGAGCCCGGCCGCCAGGTGTGTTGTGCGCCGAATGTGAGATCCTGACCCCGAGGGGATGCGCAGCAGTGCATCTGGGGTAGCACGCACAACCATTCAGGGGAGGCTCGTGGTGCAGGACGCCGAGCGCACCACGGAGAACACCACGAGCGGAGGCGGGGGCAACCCCGGTCACCCGCCGGAGCGCCGTCCGGACCCCGGCATAGCCCGGATCCGCGAGGCCGCCGCCGGGGTGTGGGCCGATCCATGGTGGACACTGCCGAACCTGCTCAGCGTGCTCCGGCTGGCCGGGGTGCCGCTGTTCCTGTGGTTGTTGCTCGGCCCGAAGGCCGATCTGCTCGCACTGCTGGTGCTGGTGGTCAGCGGCCTCACCGACTGGCTCGACGGCAAGCTCGCCCGCTGGCTCAACCAGTACAGCCGCCTGGGCGAGCTGCTCGACCCGGCTGCCGACCGGCTCTACATCATCGCCACCCTGGTGGCCTTCGTGCTGCGCGACGTGGTGCCCTGGTGGGTGGCCGCCGCGCTGGTGCTGCGGGACGTGGTGCTGACGTTGTGCCTGCCGGTGCTGCGCTGGCACGGCTACGAACCGCCGGAGGTGCACTACCTCGGCAAGGCCGCGACGTTCTGCCTGATGTACGCGTTCCCGCTGTTGCTGCTGGTGCAGGAGGACTTCCCGCTGTCCGACGTGGTGCGCCCGATCGCCTACGCGTTCACCTGCTGGGGCGGCGCGCTGTACCTGTGGGCCGGGATCCTCTACCTGGGGCAGGTGGTGGCGGCGGTGCACCAGGCCCGCTCCCGCACCAGACCCGCCTGAGGCCTTGATCCGCGTTCTCCCGCAACCTGCGTTCGGGCCGAACGGCCCATTCCGCCCGCACGCCCGGGGGGTCGCCTTGCGGGCGGCGCTGCGCGGTGCATACGCTCGCCGAGCCGATCACGCCAACCAGCGCGGCCGGTGACCCGAACAGCAGGAGCGGACCAGGAAGGCGGGACCACGTGGCGGCCCCGGAGGACATCAAGTACACCCAGGAGCACGAGTGGGTCCAGCGCACCGGTGGGGACACCGTGCGCATCGGGATCACCGAGTACGCCCAGCAGCAGCTCGGCGACGTGGTGTTCGTGCAGCTGCCCGAGGTGGGGAAGCAGGTCGCCTCGGGTGAGGCGATGGGCGAGGTGGAGTCGACCAAGAGCGTGTCGGACATCTACGCGCCCGTCACCGGCGAGGTGACCGCCCGCAACGAGGGGCTCGAGGACGAGCCCGAGCTGGTCAATTCGGAGCCGCTGGAGGGCGGCTGGATGGTCGAGATCAAGCTCGCCGATCCGGACCAGCTGGCCGGTCTGCTCGACGTCGAGGGCTACCAGAAGCTGATCGACCAGGCATGATCGTCGATCTGTCGGGGTCGCCGGGGAGAATGTCGGGAGTCCCGCGTCCCAGGCCTGCCCAGGCACGGTACGTTGGGCACATACTTGGCACGATCTATCCGCGTGGAGGAGAGCTCAGGTGAGCCAGAACAGCGGCTTCGGCGAGGTTCCGCCGGAGCAGTCACCGGAGACCACCTCGGTCTTCAGGCCCTTCCTCTCGGAGCAGGAAAGCACCGAGAGCCCGGCCCCGGAGCCCGCCACCGCGTCCGGGGTCGACGCGCTGCCCGCGGGGTCGGCCCTGCTGGTGGTCAAGCGCGGTCCCAACGCGGGTTCGCGGTTCCTGCTGGACCGGGAGACCACCAGCGCGGGGCGGCACCCGGACAGCGACATCTTCCTCGACGACGTCACGGTTTCCCGGCGGCACGCCGAGTTCCGGCGGGAGGGCAACGACTTCGTGGTCGTCGACGTCGGCAGCCTCAACGGCACCTACGTCAACCGCGAGCCGGTGGACACCTCGGTGCTGGCCAACGGCGACGAGGTGCAGATCGGCAAGTTCCGGTTGGTGTTCCTGACCGGGCCGATCGACGGCGGGCGCTGAGCCCCGGATTCGACTTCCGACCCGCCAGCGGGGCGGCGCCGAAGCGGCGTCGCCCCGCTGGCGCGTCGCGGGACTTGCGCGACCGGGGTCGGTGGCATCCGCGGTGGGGGAATTTCTCGACGCCGCAACCGGTTTTTGCGGTTGCAGCGGCTTCGTTTCCGGCGGTCCGCGAGGGCGGTCGGCGGTGTATCGTGCTGGTAATGCTCGATGACGAGCTCAGCCAGCGGTTCGAGCCCAGTGGTTCGGGCAGGTGCCCCGATGTTGGAGCTGTGGCAGCGGTGGTCGTGAGGCCGCCGAAGGGATGGGCGTGGCCGCCGTATCGCGGGTAGCGTCGGAGGCGTCGGTGCGCGATCCTCGACAGGGATGTCACGCTTCGGCGCGCTGGAGGAGGCGATGTGACGATGAGCAGCGAGATGCGCGTCGTCGGCGTGCGAGTGGAACTACCAGCCAACCAGCCGATCCTGCTGTTGCGCGAGGCGCACGGCGAGCGTTACCTGCCGATCTGGATCGGCTCGGTCGAGGCGACGGCCATCGCGCTCGAGCAGCAGGGCGTGCGGCCGCAGCGACCCCTGACCCACGACCTGCTCAAGGACGTCATCGGCGCCCTGGGGCGCGACCTGGAGCAGGTGCGGATCACCGATCTGCAGGAGGGCACCTTCTTCGCCGAGCTGGTGTTCGACGGGGATGTGCGGGTCTCGGCGCGGCCGAGCGACTCGGTGGCGCTGGCCCTGCGCATCGGGGTGCCGATTCACGCCGACGAGTCGGTGCTGGACGAGGCCGGGTTGGTCATCCCCGACGAGCAGGAGGACGAGGTGGAGAAGTTCCGCGAGTTCCTCGACTCCGTCTCGCCCGAGGACTTCCGCGGCGCGGACACGTAGCGGTCCGCGACCCGGTTGGAGCAATCCCGGCCCCCGCTTGCGCCTGCAGGCGGGGGCCGGGTCGTCCGGCGCCCGCGCGTCGCGTTGACCTCCCCGCGAGGCAGGCATACCGTCGAGTTGCGCGAAATCGCCCCGGTGTGATTCAGCGGGTGAACTGCCGGTGCGGCGGTGCTGCCGACCGCGGTCGGCGGGGTGTTCGCGGCCCTGATCGAACCGATTCGGGCGCTGGTGATCGTCGTCGGCGACAAGCCGGACGAGGGGAGGCAGGCGTGGTCGAGGAAGCGTCCAACGGGGATGCTGCCGCGGAGCAGGGTGGTCTGTTCCCAGACGCCTCGCTGCCGGACGAGCTGGTCGGCTACCGGGGACCGGCCGCCTGCCAGATCGCTGGCATCACCTACCGCCAGCTGGACTACTGGGCGCGCACCAAGCTGGTCGGCCCGTCGATCCGCGGGGCGGCCGGTTCCGGTTCGCAGCGGCTGTACTCGTTCAAGGACATCCTGGTGCTCAAGGTGGTCAAGCGGCTGCTGGACACTGGGGTGTCGCTGCACAACATCCGGGTCGCGGTCGAGCACCTGCGCAACCGCGGCGTGCAGGACCTGGCCCGGTTGACGCTGTTCAGCGACGGGACGACGGTCTACGAGTGCACCTCTGCCGAGGAGGTGGTCGACCTGCTGCAGGGCGGCCAGGGGGTGTTCGGCATCGCCGTCAGCGGTGCGATGCGCGAGATCAGCGGCACCATCCACGAGTTCCCGGCCGAGCGGGCCGACGGCGGTGAGGTGGTGCAGGCCGAGGACGAGCTGTCCCGGCGCCGCCGGGACCGGCAGGCCGAGACCGGCTGACCGGTCGGTCGGTGGTTGCGGCAGTGTGCCGCACCTCGCATCAGCGGTTCGCGGGGGTGGTCTGATCGGGTAGGCTGCCACCCATCGCCGACCCCGTGCGGGAGAGTCCGGCCCGGCGCCCAGCCGTGGTCGGCGCCGAAGGAGCAACCCTCCCCGACAACCTCTCAGGCCACCTGGACCGCGCGGGCGAGATACCTCTGGAAAGAGGGGGTACCACTGGTGTGGTGCCACCCCGCCGACGGTGCAAGCCCGGACCCCGGGTGAAGCTCTCAGGCGTTCGCTTCGCGGACAGTGACAGAGGGGGAGAGCAAGCGCAGCCGCCGCTGCACTGCCACCCCTGTTCGCCGCGATGATTGAGGTTTGGCGATGACCGACGACCGCATTCCCCTGGCAGCTCTGGAGCACGGCACGCCGTTCGCCGACCGGCACGTCGGCCCGGCCCCGGCGGAACTGGCCCACATGCTCGACGTGATCGGCGTGGGCTCGTTGGAGGAGCTGGGCCGCAGCGCGGTGCCGGACGCCATTCGCGAGGACGACCTGCGGCTGGCGCTGCCGGAACCGGCCACCGAAGCGGCGGCGCTGGCCGAGCTGCGCAAGCTCGCGCGCCGCTGCCACCCGCACACCGAGATGATCGGGCTCGGCTACTACGGCACCACGACCCCGCCGGTCATCCTGCGCAACGTGCTGGAGAACCCGGCCTGGTACACCGCCTACACGCCGTACCAGCCGGAGATCTCGCAGGGCCGCCTGGAGGCGCTGCTGAACTTCCAGACGATGGTGGCCGACCTGGCCGGGATGCAGGTGGCCAACGCGTCGATGCTGGACGAGGCGACCGCCGCGGCCGAGGGCATGACGCTGGTGCGCCGGGCCGGGAAGTCCAAGTCGCCGCGGTTCCTGGTGGACGCCGACACCCTCCCGCAGAGCACCGCGGTCATCCAGACCCGCGCCGAGCCGCTGGGCATCGAGGTCGTCGTCGCCGACCTGTCGCAGGGCCTGCCCGAGGGCGAGTTCTTCGGCGCGCTGCTGTCCTACCCGGGTGCCTCGGGTGCGGTGCGCGACCACGAGGCGCTCATCGCCGAGGCGCACGAGCGCGGGGCGAAGGTCGTGGTCGCGGCCGACCTGCTCGCGCTGACGCTGCTGCGCGCGCCCGGTGAGATCGGCGCGGACGTGGTCGTGGGCAACACCCAGCGCTTCGGCGTGCCGATGGGCTTCGGTGGCCCGCACGCCGGGTTCATGGCGGTGGCCAAGGGCCTGGAGCGGCAGCTGCCCGGTCGGCTGGTCGGGGTGAGCGTCGACGCCGACGGCAACAAGGCCTACCGGCTCGCGCTGCAGACCCGCGAGCAGCACATCCGCCGCGAGAAGGCCACCAGCAACATCTGCACCGCGCAGGTGCTGCTGGCGGTGGTGGCGTCGATGTACGCGGTGTACCACGGCCCGGCCGGGCTGCGGGCGATCGCGACCCGCGCGCACCGGATGGCGGCTGTGCTGGCCGAGCAGCTGCGGCGCGGCGGCGTCGAGGTGCTGCACCAGGAGTTCTTCGACACGATCGTGGCGAAGGTGCCGGGCCGGGCCGACGAGGTCGTGGCCGCCGCGCGCCGCGGCGGCATCAACCTGCGCCGCGTCGACGCCGACCACGTGGGCGTCAGCTGCGACGAGACCACCACCCGCGCCCACCTGGCCACCGTGTGGCAGGCCTTCGGCGTCGAGGGCCTGGACGTCGACGAGCTGGACGCGCAGACCCCCGACGCGCTGCCGACCGCGCTGCGGCGCACCTCCGAGTACCTGGCGCACCCGGTGTTCCACACCCACCACTCGGAGACCTCGCTGCTGCGCTACCTGCGGCAGCTGTCGGACAAGGACATCGCGCTGGACCGCAGCATGATCCCGCTGGGGTCGTGCACCATGAAGCTCAACGCGACCGCCGAGATGGAGCCGATCACCTGGCCGGAGTTCGGGTCGCTGCACCCGTTCGCGCCCGCCCAGGACGCTGAGGGGCTGCTGTCGCTGGTCGGGGACCTGGAGACCTGGTTGGCCGAGGTCACCGGCTACGACGCGGTGAGTCTGCAGCCCAACGCCGGCAGCCAGGGCGAGTTCGCCGGCCTGCTGGCCATCCGCGCCTACCACCGCAGCCGTGGTGAGACCGACCGCGACGTGTGCCTGATCCCGGCGAGCGCGCACGGCACCAACGCCGCCAGCGCGGTGATGGCCGGGATGCGCGTGATCGTGGTGCGTTGCGACGAGCAGGGCAACATCCAGCTGGAGCACCTGCGCGAGCTGGTCGCCGAGCACGCCGACGACCTCGCCGCGATCATGATCACCTACCCGTCCACGCACGGCGTCTACGAGGACACCGTGCGGGAGGTGTGCGGTCTCGTGCACGACGCGGGCGGGCAGGTCTACGTCGACGGCGCGAACCTCAACGCGCTGATCGGCCTGGCCCGGATGGGCAAGTTCGGCTCCGACGTCTCGCACCTGAACCTGCACAAGACGTTCTGCATCCCGCACGGCGGCGGTGGCCCGGGCGTCGGGCCGATCGGAGTGCGCGAGCACCTGGCGCCGTTCCTGCCGAACCACCCGCTGCAGCCCGCGGCCGGTCCGGACACCGGGGTGGGCCCGATCAGTGCGGCCCCGTGGGGCAGCGCCTCGATCCTGCCGATCTCGTGGGCCTACGTGCGGATGATGGGCGCCGACGGGCTGCGCCGGGCGACGCTGACCGCGGTCGCGGCGGCCAACTACGTCGCCCGGCGGCTGAACAACTACTTCCCGGTGCTCTACACCGGCAAGGGTGGGTTCGTCGCCCACGAGTGCATCCTGGACCTGCGCCAGATCAGCAAGACCAGCGGCATCACCGTCGACGACGTGGCCAAGCGGCTGGCCGACTACGGCATCCACGCGCCGACCATGTCGTTCCCGGTGGCCGGGACGCTGATGGTGGAGCCGACCGAGAGCGAGAACCTGGCCGAGCTGGACCGCTTCTGCGAGGCCATGATCGCGATCCGCGCGGAGATCGACAAGGTGGTCGCCGGGCAGTGGCCCGCCGAGGACAACCCGCTGGTCGGCGCCCCGCACACGGCTGCCTCCCTGGCCCAGGACTGGGACCACGCCTACTCCCGCGAGGAGGCGGCCTACCCGCTGGGCACCGCGGCGCCGAAGGTGTGGCCGCCGGTCCGCCGCATCGACGGCGCCCGCGGCGACCGCAACCTGGTGTGCTCCTGCCCGCCCCTGGACGCCTACCAGTCCTGAGCTTCATCTGGGTGACGGTCGAGGAGTCGGCCGTCACCCGGGGGGAGGGTTCGGTGCCGCGGTGAAATCGTCGTCCCCTCGCGGTGGGGCGACACGCCCGCGCGCCCCGGTTTGCGTTCTGGGCCGGACGGATGACACGGTGGCCCCTTCACCTGACCGGCTCCGAGAAGGAGTTGAGCACCATGCTCACCATCAGTGAGAGCGCCGCCGAGGTCATCAAGCTCGTCCTCGTCGGTGGTGACTCTCA
The DNA here is from genome assembly GCF_040300525.1 of Saccharopolyspora sp. NPDC000359. Taxonomy (NCBI): domain Bacteria; kingdom Bacillati; phylum Actinomycetota; class Actinomycetes; order Pseudonocardiales; family Pseudonocardiaceae; genus Saccharopolyspora; species Saccharopolyspora sp. NPDC000359. Next base: position 72,021 of record NZ_JBEPDU010000031.1, read on the forward strand.
AGAAGGTTCCGGGTTGCGCATCGCACCTGCCGGGGACGGACTGCAGGCGGCGATCGCCGAGGCGCCCCAGGAGGGCGACGAGGTGATCGAGACGTCCGGTGTCCGCGTGTTCCTCGAACCGCAGGTCGCCACCCTGCTCGGGGACAAGACGCTCGACGCCGAGCGGGACGACAACGGCGAGCTGGCGCTGGCCGTGCGCGACTGAGCCGAAGGACTCGACGAACGCCCCGGGCACCGCGCCCGGGGCGTTCGTGCGTCCGGGCGCGGACTACTTCGGCACCGCCGCTTCGGGCACCGGGGAGCTGCTCGGCGTGGAGCGGCGGCCGGAGAGCCGCCCCCAGGGCTTGAACACCGAGAGCAGGTAGGCGGTGAGCAGCAGCGTCGGCGCGACGCTCACCGGGCCCAGCAGGTTCAGCGGCACCGCGGTGGAGGTGTCCCCGGCGGCGAGCCGGGCACCGAGGTCGGCGGCCTGGTTGAGCCCCGGTCGCAGGGCCACCACGATCAGCACCGAGAAGAGCACGTTGATGGCCAACTTGACCACTACCCACCAGTAGCGGAGCAGCCCGTACTTGGTGCCCAGGCCGAGCACCGCACCGGAGGCCAGGCACACCAGGCTGGCGCCGAACATCGGCCAGACGGCGAAGATCCCGACGGCCTGCAGCGCGGCGCCCGCGGTCTGCGGGGAGTCGGTGACCAGCGCCGTGACGACCAGGGTGCCGAGGGCGAGGTCGATGCCGAACCAGGCCGCCGCGGCGAGCAGGTGCGCGGTCAGGAGCGCCTTGCGGCCGCGGCCGCTGAGCCGACGGCCCGGACGCGCTGCAGTGGTCATCATGCGAGTTCTCCCTCGTCGGTGAAGCTCCTCGCAGCGTGGCCGATCGGTGGCGCCCGCTCATCCGTTCCCGAGCTGAACTCCGGCTACGCGCCCTGACGTAGCCGCATCCCGCAGGCGTGTCCGGGACGGGCAAGGACAGGTCCGGCAGTGGGAAGACCCGGGGGTCCTCGGCGGGTTTGGATGCCAGCACCTGGTACCGACTCGCGAAAGGCGGCCGAGATGCCCGAGCAGCCCACCACGGAGTTCTGGAAGGACCTCAAGCCGATCCAGAACTCCTTCAAGCCGGACGCGCAGCCCGAGGTCTACCTGTCCCAGGTGGCCACCGACGACGACCGCTACTACGCGCCGTTCTCCGACACCGTCGGGTCCCGCCCGCTGTGGATCAACGTCAAGGACAACTCCTGGTCGGACATCCTGCGGGCCAAGTCGGCCGGGCTGGTCAACCGGCACTACCACCCGCACGAGGTGTTCGCCTACACCATCTCCGGCAAGTGGGGGTACCTGGAGCGGCCGTGGACCGCCTCGGCGGGCGACTTCGTCTACGAGGCGCCGGGGGAGGGCCACACCCTGGTGGCCTACGAGAGCGAGGAGCCGATGAAGGCGATGTTCATCGTCAAGGGCCCGCTGATCTGGCTGGACGAGAACGGCGAGACCACCGGCTACTTCGACGTGCACGACTACATCGAGCTGTGCCGCGAGCACTACGACGCGGTCGGCATCGGCGCGGACTACGTCAACGCGCTGTTCCGATGAGCGGGGTGCCACCGTGAACCCGGCCCGCTACCAGAACCGGCTGCTGCTGATCCTGTTCCTGTCGTTCGGCTTCGTCTTCTTCGACCGGCAGGCGCTGTCGTTCCTCGCGCCGATGATCCGCGCGGACTTCCCGCTGTCGAACACCCAGCTCGGCGCGTTGTCCGGGGTGCTGGCGCTGACCTGGGCGCTGTCCGGGATGGTCGTGGGCACCGTCTCGGACCGGATCGGTCGGCGCAAACCGCTGCTGGTCGCGGCGATCCTGGGCTTCTCGGTGTGCTCGGCGGCCTCCGGGCTGATGACCGGGTTCACCGGGCTCCTGGTGGCCAGGGCGCTGATGGGGCTGGCCGAGGGCGCGGTGCTGCCGATGGCCCAGTCGCTGATGATCGAGGCGTCCCAGCCGCACCGGCGCGGCCTGAACATGGGCTTGGTGCAGGGTTCCTCGGCGGGGCTGCTCGGCGGGATCGTCTCGCCGATCGTCGTGGTGCAGGCCGCCGAGCACGTCGGTTGGCGGGCGGCGTTCCTGCTGACGATCGTGCCGGGCCTGCTGCTGGCGGCATGGGTGGCCCGCTCGGTGCGGGAGGTCCCGCCGGGCGGACGGGTGGAGGCGGCCGCCGAGGCGGGGCCGAAGGTGCCGGTCGGGCAGCTGCTGCGGCAGCGCAACATCGTGCTGTGCATGGCGATCGCGGCCTGCTACCTCACCTGGTTCGTCGTGATCATCACCTTCGCCCCGACGTACCTGGCGGCGGTGAAGGGGTACCCGCCCACCACGATGAGCGCGGTGATGGCCTGCTTCGGCGTCGCCTGGGTGCTGTGGGGCTTCGCCGTGCCGGCGATCTCGGACCAAATCGGCAGGCGCCGCACGATGATCGCCTTCACCGCGGTCGCGGCGCTCTGCCCACTGGCCGTGGTCCTGGTCGCGCACCCGCTCCTGCTCGGCGCGGTCGTGGTGCTCACCTACACCGGCCTCGGCTGCTTCACCTTGTTCATGGCGACGATCCCCGCCGAAACGGTCCCCACCCGGGCGCTGGCCACGGCACTGGGCCTGGTGATGGGGGTGGGCGAGCTCTGCGGCGGCTTCCTCGCCCCGGTGCTGGCGGGCTGGGCCTCCGACGCGTGGGGCCTCCAGGCGGCCATGCTCATAGCCGTGGGCGGCGCCGCAGTGGTCACCCTCCTGGCCTTCGGTCTCCGGGAAACCGCGCCGCTGGCCCGTCGAACACGCACGGAGGCGAGGACGTGACGAGTGGCCCTCCCGCCCTCCGACCGAGCGGAAGTCCCCACTGGCATTGCGATCTCGATGGCATCGCACATCCGATCTCCACTGGGTTCGCGGAAGGACCCCCCGGAGGCGCAGCCTGTCCCACCTCCTGCCGCACTGCACCTCAGGGGCGGCGCAACCCCGGGCAACGGAACTAGCAGTCGAAAACGCGACTACCACTGAGAATTGCGGAGAGGCGGTGTTATGCGGGCAGCGGTGTACCACGGTGCTGGGGACGTGCGGATCTGCGATGTGCCGGTCCGGGAGCCTGGTCCGGGTGAAGTGCAGTTGCGGGTCGCCTGCTGCGGGATCTGCGGGAGCGACCGGCACGAGTTCGTCGACGGGCCGCACGCCATCCCGGTGGCGCGGCCGCACCCGGAGTCCGGGGTGGTCGCGCCGCTGGTGCTCGGGCACGAGTTCTGCGGGACCATCACCGCGGTCGGGTCGGGTGTGCGCGGGCTGTCCGCGGGTGACCGGGTGGCCGTCGAGCCGCACTACCGCTGCGGGCGCTGCGCCCGGTGCCGGGCGGGGGAGTACAACATCTGCGCGCACTTCGGGTTCGCGGGCTTGATGGGGCACGGCGGGCTCGCCGAGCACGCCACCATCCCGGCCTACATGGCGCACGTGCTGCCCGACGGTGTTCCCTTCGACCAGGCAGTGGTCTTCGAACCCGCATCGGTCGCGTTGCACGCGCTGCGCCGATCGGGGGTGCGCCCGGGGGAGTCGATCGCCGTGGTGGGGTTGGGGCCGATCGGGCTGCTGATCGTGCTGCTCGCGCGGCAGCTGGGCATCGACCAGGTCCACGGGGTGGACCCGGACGCCGCGCGGTGCGAGTTGGCGGGCGAGCTGGGGGCAACCGGTACTGGGCGCGATGTTCCCGAGGTGGACGTGGCGTTCGAGGTGGTCGGCATCCAGTCCACGTTGGACACCTGCCTCGCGGCGACGCGGGTGGGTGGGCGCGTGGTGCTCGTCGGGCTCGGCGGGCGGTTGGACTTCGACGCCTTCGGGCTGGTCAACCGGGAGCAGTCGATCATCGCCGCGGTCGGGTACCGGGACACCTTCCCGGAGCTGGTCCGGCTGGCCTCGGAGGGCGTGGACTTCTCCCGGATCGTCACCTCCGAGGTGGCGCTGGACGAGGTGGTGGAGCGGGGCCTGCGCGCTGGTGCGGGCGAGGTGAAGGTGGTGGTGCGGCCGTGACGGTGGTGATCACCGGTGGGACGTCGGGCATCGGGGCGGCCACCGCGCTGCGGTTCGCCGAGCGCGGCGTGGACGTCCTGGCGATCGGGCTCCCGCCCGCCGATCCGGAGCAGCTGCCCGTGCACGAGCGGATCTCGGTGGCGTTGCAGGACGTCACGAACCGGGCTGCCCTGACCGCGCTGGTCGACGGGGTCGACGTGGTCGAGCACCTGGTCACCTGCGCCGGGATCAGCGGCGACCGTCGGGAGCACCAGCCGCAGGTGTGGGAGCGGGTGCTCGCGGTGAACCTGACCTCGGTGCTCACCGCGTGCTCGGCCGCTCGCGACCGGTTGGCCGCGTCGGGTGGTTCCGTGGTGGCGGTGTCGTCGATGTTCGCCTTCACCGGCAGCGCCGATCGGCCCGCCTACAGCGCGAGCAAGGGTGGTGTCAGCCAGCTGGCCCGCTCGCTGGCGGTCGAGTACGCGCCGCTGGGCGTGCGGGTCAACTGCGTGGCACCGGGTTTCGTGGTCACCCCGCTGGCGCGGGGTGTGCTGGACGACCCGGTGGCGTCCGCCGCGGTGCTGGCGCGGATCCCGATGGGGCGGTTCGGTGCTCCCGCCGAGGTCGCGTCGGTGGTCGAGTTCCTCTGCTCACCGGCCGCCCGCTACGTCACCGGCGCCGTGGTGCCGGTGGACGGCGGTTACCTGGCCGCTTGAGGCGCGCCGCGGCGCGGGGTTACCCTGCCCCCGCAACGGGGCGCGCCGGCAGGAGGCCGTGATGACCCAGGCTGTCTCGCTGATCTCGCGAGTGTCCACCGCCCACGTGGACCCGGCGGACCGGGTCGCCGCGTGGGAGGAGTACAACCGCCGGGCTCTGGTGGGGTTGACCTGCTCGCCGTACGCCGAGCAGGGGTTGCTGGCCACGCAGGCCAACGTGCGGCTCGGCGCGCTCCGGATGGCCGACATCGCGGGCAACGAGCACGTCATCGAGCGGACCTCGGCGGCATGCCGCGCGCTGCCCAAGGATTCGATCTTCGCCAGCCTGGTGCTGTCCGGGGAGGCCGTGTTCTACCACGGCCAGGGCTGCCTGACCCTCGGCGCGGGTGAGCTGGTCATGTACGACACCCGCCGGTCCTACCTGTTCGGCTTCGCCGCGCCGATGCGGCAGCTGCTGGTGGACATCCCGCGCGAGCTGTTCGGCGGGGTGCCCAGCCCGGTGCGGTTCAGCGCCGACAGCGCGCCGTTGCGCGCGCTGCGCACCCTGCTGGAGGAGGTGGCGGCCCGCCCGGAGGCGGTGGCCGCGGGGGCGGACGAGACCGTGCTGGACCTGCTGCGGACGTTGGCCAGGGGCGGCGCGGCCCCACTGTTCGCGGCCAAGGACTACATCGACCGCCACCTCGGCGACCACGAGCTGAGCCCGGACCGGGTGGCCGCCGCGGTCGGCATGTCCACGCGGCACCTGGGCCGGTTGTTCGCCGCCGAAGGCGACACCCCGGCCCGGTACGTGCTGCGGCGGCGGCTGGCCCGGGCTCGGCGCGAGCTGGCCGACCCCGCGTCCCGGCACCGCACCATCGCCGACATCGCGCACCGATGGGGCTTCGCCAGTCACGCCCACTTCACCCGGGTGTTCCGCGCCGAGTACGGCCACCCACCCACCGACCTACGCTGACTCCTCCCGTCGTCCCCGCGGTTCCCGTGGACGTCACGGAGCACCCGACACGCCGTGCGGTTACAGTTTCAATTGAAACTGTGGCCCACGGGGTCCAAACAGGACTTATGTGCGTCCGGCGGGGCGCAGGCCTGGCGGTGGGGGCGATCGACCGGGGTGCGTGCACGCAGCGACAAGGATGGTGCAGCCCGGGACAAGACAGCACCAGGCGCCGAGCGGGATCGTCGAGCACGTTCCGCGCCGGGTGCCGCCGAGGACGGATCGATGGCGCTTGGTGACGTCACCAGCCGACCGGCGAACTCGCCGACTGTCGACCACCGCGAACCCGGCCGAGTCCCGCCCCGCGCGCTGAGGAGCTGCCATGGACACCGCTGACCTGATCCTGACCGGTGCCACCGTGTGCACAGTGGACTCCGGGCGTCCGTGGGCGTCGGACCTGGCGATCGCCGGGGGGACGGTGCTGGTGGTCGGCGACCGCGACGAGGTGGCCCGGCACCGCGGTGCTGGCACCGAGGTGGTTGACCTCGGTGGCGCGTTCGTGATGCCGGGGCTGGTCGACGTGCACAACCACCATGCGCTGGCCGGGATGGCCGACCTCTTCGAGCTGTCCGTCGACCCCGCCGCGGACCTGCCGGGGGTGCTCGCGGCCGTCGCCGAGCGGGCGGGGGAGTCGGGGCCGGACGAGTGGGTGGTCGGCGGTTCGTGGGGTTCGCACCTGATCGGCGAGCTGTCCCGGGATGCGGCGCTGCGGGCGTTGGACGAGGCGTCCGGCGGCAGGCCGGTGCTGCTGTCGGACGACAGCCACCACAACCGGTGGGCGAACTCGCGGGCCCTGCGGTTGGCGGGGATCGGCGCGCACACCGCGGACCCGGACGGCGGCTCGATCGTGCGGGACCCGGACACCGGGCGCCCGACCGGGCTGCTGCTGGAACGCGCCGGGATCGCCGCGACCCGGGCGGTCCACGACGCCGCCGCGCCGACCGCCGAGCAACACCGCCAGGCCTCGCTGCGGGCGGTGCGGATCCTGCACTCCTACGGCATCACCGCGTTCCAGGACGCCGGTGCGTCGCGGGAGGTCATGCGGGCGTTGAAGGACCTGGACGACGCCGGTGAGCTGGCCGCGTGGGTGGTCAGCTCGATGCTGGTCAACGACCCGATCTTCGGGGCCGCCCCGATCGGCGCGGAGCTGGTCGCCGAGGGGGAGCGGTACCGCAGCAGGCACCACCGGCCGGACTTCGTCAAGATCTTCCTCGACGGGGTGCCGCCGACCCGCACCGCCGCGTTCCTCGACCCCTACCTGCCCGACCACGTGCACGGCGCGCATCACTGCGGCGAGCTGAGCATGCCGTCGGAGGAGCTCGCCGGGTGGCTGCGGGCGGTCGCCGAGGCCGGGCTGTCCGCGAAGGTCCACTGCACGGGAGATGCCTCGGTGCGCGCGACGCTGGACGCGGTGGCCGAGGTCCGCGCGGACGGTCACCGGGCGAGCCGGTTCCAGGTCGCGCACGGGCAGTTCGTGCACCCGCAGGACGTGCCGCGCTTCGCGGAGCTGGACGTCAGCGCCGACATCTCGCCGTTCCTGTGGTTTCCCGGCGTGATCCCGGCGGCCATCGCCGAGGTGCGGCCGCCGGAGCTGGCCGGGCGGATGCAGCCCAACCGGGCGCTGCTGGACTCCGGGGCGCTGGTGGCGGGCGGTTCGGACTGGCCGGTGAGCACCTCGCCGAACGCATGGGAGGGCATCCAGGGCCTGGTGACCAGGCAGGACCCCAGCGGGGCGCACACCGGTTCGCTGTGGCCGGAGCAGGCGCTGTCGCTGGCCGAGGCGATCGAGGTGTTCACCCTCAACGGTGCGCGGGCGATGGGGTTGGCGGAGGTGACCGGCTCGCTCGCGCCGGGCAAGTCGGCGGACTTCGTCATCGTCGACCGCAACCCGTTCGACGGCCCGGTGACCGAAGTGGCCCGCACGGTCGTCGAGCAGACCTGGTTCGCCGGTCGCCTGGTCCACCAGCGCCGCTGACCTGCGAGCAGCCGGAATCCGCCGCCGCACCAAGCGAAAAGCCGCGTGCGCCCGGTCGGCAGGTACGATGGCCGGTGCTGGCCGCGTGCTTCCCGCATTCCCCCTCGGGAAAGCACGCGGCCGGCCTTCACTTCGTCGGGATGTCGAGCACCCGGTGCAGCCAGGACAGCCGCGCGGCCTGCGCGGCCCGGGTGATCTCCGCGTCCGGGGCGAGCGTGTCGAAGCCGTGGCAACCGCCGCTCAGGACATGCAGTTCGGCGCTGCCGCCGGTGGCCCAGATCCGCCGGGCGTAGTCGACGTCCTCGTCGCGGAACACCTCGGCGCTGCCGACCTCGACGAACGCGTGCGGCAGGTTGGACAGGTCGGTGGCCCGGCTGGGTGCGGCGTAGGGGGAGACGTCGGTGGCGTCGCCGAGCAGCGCCGACCACCCGGCGAGGTTGGCTTCCCGGGGCCACGGGCCGAACCCCTGGTACTGCTGGCTGGACACCGTCGTGTTGGTGTCGTCGAGCATCGGGCACAGCAGCATCTGCCCGGCCAGGGCCGGACCGCGCCGGTCCCGCGCCAGCAGCGCCACGCCCGCCGTCAGGCCACCGCCCGCGCTGCCGCCCACCACCACGATCCGCGCCGGGTCGATGCCGAGTTCCGCCGCGTGCTCGGCGGTCCACACCAGGCCCGCGTAGCAGTCCTCCACCGGGGCCGGGTGGGGGTGCTCGGGCGCCAGGCGGTACTCGACGTTGACGGCGACGACGCCGAGTTCCAGCACCAGGTCGACGAGCCGCGGGTTGTCCGTGTCCCGGGAGCCGAGCACCATGCCACCGCCGTGGATGTTGTACAGCGCGGGAGCCGGCTGCTCCAGGCCGCGCGGGCTCAGCACGGTCAGCGCGACGTCCGGGCCGCCGTCCGGACCGGGGGCGGTGTGCTCGGCGACGTCGACCGGGCGGTCCCCGATGACCTCGGCCGCCGACGGGTACGCCACGACGTCCCGCAGCGCCACGAGCGCTTCCGGGGTGTACTCGGGCAGGTCGGTGTTGAGGGCCTCCAGGGCGGTGGCCACCTCGGGGTCGTAAGGCACTGGGGTGTGGGACATCTGGAACCCTCCGGGTCGACGGCGTCGCGGTCGGCCCAGAACGGCTCGACCGGCGCGCGCAGTTCTTCGGCGCCGACGTGCTCCGGCAGGTCGGGGCGCCGATGTTCTGTTCGAATTGCGCCAGCCTACCCACTTCGGCAAGTGCCGGGGCGGTGGTGCTGGACGCGGATGCGACCGGGAGTGGTGGTGTCCGCGAGGATTCCGCCTCCCAGCACGTCGGGGGACTCCGGCTGGTAGCCGTTGTGGGACAGTCCGGCTCTTTGTCCTAAGCGGACAGACGTGAGGGGGTTGTGCTCCATCTGGACGAGTCGTGGCCCGGGCGCCCGGGTCAGCGTGCGCCCGCTGCGCGGTGCGCTCGATGGCAGGGGCTCCCGGTGGACCGGCATCGGTCGAGCGCCCCGGGTGGCTGCGGGTGCCGGGGGAGCGCCTCGCCCGACCCGGGTGTGGTGCACTGCCTCTGCCACCGGGTTTCGGTGATGTACGGTGGGCGGATCGTCGAGTCGGGGGCGAAGGGGACGATCACGCGCAGTCCGGCGCACCCGCACACGCAGCGCCTGCTGCTCGCCGCTCCGGTCGCCGATCCGGCCCGGCAGGCCGAGCGCGGGCGGGCGTGGCTCCGGCTGCGCAACCGGGACGAGTCGAGCACAACGTAGAGGCCATGCCGAAGATCATCGATCACGACCAGCGACGTCGGGAGATCGTCGAGGTCGCCAAGCAGCTCATCATCGAGGGTGGCTTCGAGGCCGCGACCATGCGCAGCATCGTCGCGGCGGCGGGCTACGCCAACGGTGCCCTGAAGCGCTACTTCCCGAGCAAGGACGACATCATCGCGGCGACCTTCCAGAGCGTTCTGGCCGAGATGAACGAGCGCATCCGCGCGCAGGGCCCGGCCCCCGCGGACCCGCTGGAAGCCCTGCGCCACTACGTCGAGGCGGCCCTGCCCCTGGACCAGTACCGGATCGACTCGGCTCGCATCCTGCTGGTCCTCTGGGAACACGCGGTGGCCAACGAGGAGTTGGCCGAGCTCTACCGGAAGTTTCTCGGCACTTGGCGCGCGCAGCTGGCGGAGCGGATCGCCGCGGCCAGGGGGAGGGGGGAGAGCCCGGACGCGCCGGAGGTGGCGTCGCTGGCGGGCGAGGTCGTCGGGGTGTCCATCGGGGCGAACGTGACCTGCCTGATGTACCCGGACGGCCAGCTGGTCCCGGAGCACCGCGCCTACGTCGACCGCTTCCTGCGCCACGTGCTGGACTGACCAAACCGCCGTCGCGGCTGGGGCTTTCGGGTGCCGGGGCTTTCGGGTGCCGCCGCCGACCTGGGGCTCACCGGCCTGTGCTGTCGAGTTGTTGCCAAAGCCGGACTTTTTCGTCTCCGCTCGTAGTCTGTTGGTCGTGGTGATCCGCGAGGAGGGGTTGGCGATGGTGCTCCCGAACACGACCGCAGCCGCTGTGCTCACCGGGCACGTGCAACCGCTGGCGCTGCAGGATGTCCCGCTGCCCGCCGAGGTCGAACCCGGCGCGGCCCTGGTGCGGATCACCTGCACCACGCTGTGCGGCACCGACGTGCACCTGTGGCAGGGGCGGATGACCTTCCCCGGCATGCTGCCGATGATCCTGGGCCACGAGGTGGTCGGCGAGGTCGTCGCGGTCGGGGAGTCCACATCGGACGCACTGGGGAGGCCGATCGAGCCGGGCGCGCGGATCGGCTGGTCGGAGTCGGTGTGCGGCCGCTGCTACGGCTGCAACGTCCTGCGCGAACCGGTGACGTGCGTCGAGCGCGGCTACGGCTACCGCCAGCGCGCCGACCAGAGCCCCTACGCGATCGGCGGCATGACCCAGTACTGCTACGTGACCCCGGGCGCGGCCAAGCTCCTGCTGCCCGACGAGGTCCCGGACACCTGGGCGGCGATGTCCGGCTGCGCGGGCAAGACCGTGCTGCGCGCCTTCGACCGCGCCGGTGGCATCCGACCCGGCTCGACCGTCGTGGTGCAGGGCGCGGGCGCGCTGGGGATCTTCGCCACCGCGGTCGCCAAGATCTCGGGAGCAGCGGAGGTGATCACCATCGGTGGCCCCGACCACCGGCTGGCCGCCGCCTCCCGGTTCGGCGCCGACGTGACGGTGCCGCTGAGCCGGAAACCGGTGAGCCGCATCGCGACCGTGCGCGAGCTCACCGACGGGCGCGGCGCGGACTACGTGTTCGACTTCGCCGGGGCGGACACCGTCGGGGCCGAGGCGGTGGGGATGGCGGCCCAGCGGGGCACGATCGTCGTGGTCGGCTCGACCGGCACCAAGCCCACCCTGGTGCCGCTGGGCGAGGTGATGGGCAAGGAGCTGACCGTGCGCGGCTCGGTCAACGGCGACATCGCCGACTACCACCGGGCGGTGGAGTTCTTCCGCGCCTTCGCCGACCGGATCCCCTGGCCTGACCTGTTCAGCGAACCGGTGGGGCTGCGCGGGGCGTCCAAGGCCCTGGCCGCGATGGCCAACCAGGGCGGGATCAGGGCCGTGATCGACCCCCGGCTGCCCTGACCCCCGGCCGCCCGGTCTGGGCGGGCCACCGAGCTCATCGCGCCGCGCCGAGTCGGTTAACGTGCTCTCGACTCATTTGCGCGGCGAACGAACGAGGCGGGGGATGTCTGCAGCGGGCCGGACCAAGTACGTGCTGATCCTGGGCGGGTTGTCCGCCTTCGGCCCGCTGGCCATCGACATGTACCTCCCGGCCTTCCCGCAGATCGCCGCCGAGCTGGGCACCGGGGCCCCGCAGGTCCAGCTGTCGCTGACGGCGTGCACGCTCGGGCTCGCGCTGGGGCAGCTGGTCGCCGGGCCGCTCTCGGACACCTTCGGCAGACGGCGCCCGCTGCTGGTCGGGCTGGTGGTGTTCACGCTGGCCTCGCTGCTGTGCGCCGCCGCACCGTCCGCGTACGCGCTGGCCGGGCTGCGGCTGGTGCAGGGCCTGGGCGGTGCGGCCGGGATCGTCATCGCGCGCGCGGTGGTGCGTGACCTGCACTCCGGTGTGCAGATGGCCCGGTTCTTCTCGCTGCTGATGCTGGTCAACGGCCTGGCGCCGATCCTCGCGCCGCTCCTCGGCGGGCAGCTGCTGCGGGTGACCTCGTGGCGCGGGGTGTTCCTGGCGCTCGGCGTGATCGGTGCGGTGCTGCTGGTCGCCACCGCGGTGGGCGTGCGCGAGACGCTGCCCGAGCAGAACCGGCGGGCCGGGTACCTCGGCGGGACCCTGCGCACCTTCCGTGGCCTGCTCGGCGATCGCGTCTTCGTCGGCTACTCGCTGTCGGCCGCCCTGGCGTTCGCGGCGATGTTCGCCTACATCTCGGGCTCGTCGTTCGTGCTGCAGGACGTCTTCGGCCTGTCGCCGCAGGTGTTCAGCCTGGTCTTCGGGATCAACGCGCTGGGTATCGTGCTCGTCGGCCAGCTCAACGCCCGCCTGGTCGAGCGCGCGCGACCACGCCGCCTGCTGGCGATCGGCCTGGGCTGCAACGCGCTCGGCGGGATCGCCGTGGCGGTGTCGGCGGCCGCTGGCGCGGGGCTGGCCGGGTTGCTGCCCGCCCTGTTCCTGGTGGTGGCCAGCATCGGCATGATCTCGCCGAACGCCACGGCACTGGCGCTGTCCGGGCACCCCGAGACCGCCGGGAGCGCTTCGGCGCTGCTCGGTGTGATGCAGTTCTCGGCCGGCGCACTGGCGGCCCCGCTGGTCGGTTCGGCGGGCACCGGCACCGCCCTGCCGATGGGGCTGGTCATGGGCGCCCTGTCGCTCGCCGCGGTGCTGGTCTTCGCGGTGCTGGCCCGTCGCGGGACCGCCGCGTAAACCAGGTGCGAACCGCACGTCCAGTTTGGAAGGGTTGACCCCATGCACGACAACCCCACGTCGACCTGGATCACCACGCCGATCACCGGGAGCATCCTGCGCGGCGCGCTCGACCTGGAGCGCACCGAGCGTGGTGTGCTGCCGCACCGCCTGCCGGCGAAGGCCCGCGCCCAGAGCGCCGACGGGCAGCTGTCCATGGTGGAGTCCCAGCCGTCCGGGGTTCGGCTGGTCTTCCGGACCGCGGCGACCGCCGTCGAACTGGACGTGCTGCCCACCAAGACGGTCTACCGCGGGGCCCAGACCCTGCCCGGCAACGACTACGACCTGCTCGTCGACGGCCGCCTCGCGGGCCGCGCCACCGCGCCCGGTGGCAACCTCGTGACCATCGACATGGCCACTGGCGGGGTGTCCACCGAAGCGGGGCCGGTCGGCACCGTCCGGTTCACCGAGCTCGCCGCCGGGGTCAAGGACGTCGAGATCTGGCTGCCGTACCGGGAGAAGACCGAGCTGGTCGAGCTGCGCACCGACGCCCCGGTGGAGCCCGTGCCGGACCGCGGTCGCCGGGTGTGGCTGCACCACGGCAGCTCGATCAGCCACGGCTCCAACGCCGAGAGCTCCACCACGACGTGGCCCGCGCTGTCCGCCGCGACCGCTGGTGTGGAGCTGGTCAACCTCGGGCTGGGCGGCAGCGCCCTGCTCGACCCGTTCACCGCCCGCGCGCTGCGCGACACCCCGGCGGACCTGATCAGCGTCAAGATCGGCATCAACCTGGTCAACGCCGACCTGATGCGGCTGCGCGCCTTCGGCCCCGCCGTGCACGGCTTCCTCGACACCATCCGCGACGGCCACCCCAGCACCCCGCTGCTGGTGATCTCGCCGATCCTGTGCCCGATCCACGAGGACACCCCCGGCCCGGGTGCCCCGGTGTTCGAGGACGGCAGGGTGCGGTTCCGGGCCACCGGTGATCCGGCGGAACGCGCGGCGGGGAAGCTGACGCTCACCGCGATCCGCGAGGAGCTGGCCCGCATCACCGCGCAGCGCGCGGCCGACGACCCGAACCTGCACCACCTGGACGGCCTGGAGCTCTACGGCGAAGCCGACTTCGCCGAGCGCCCGCTGCCCGACGCGCTGCACCCCGACGCCGCCACCCACCGGCGCATCGCCGAGCGCTTCGCCGGGCGGGTCTTCGCCCCGGGAGGACCGTTCGCCGCTGTGCTATAGGTATCCCATGGTTACCGAGCAGGACAGCGCGTTCGAACGGGGGAACCTGACCGACCCGAACTGCCCCACGCGACTGGTGCTGGACCGCATCGGCGACAAGTGGACGGTGCTGGTGGTGACCCTGCTCGCCGACGGCCCGCTGCGCTTCACCCAGCTGCGCGCGGGCATCGGCGGCGTCGCCCCGAAGGTGCTGACCCAGACGCTGCGCGCGTTGGAGCGCGACGGCCTGGTGACCCGCACGGCCCACCCGGAGATCCCACCCAAGGTGGTCTACGAGCTCACCGACCTCGGCCACTCGCTGCGCGACCCGGTGGCGGCGATCGCCGACTGGTCCGAGCGCAACGTCAACCGCATCCTCGCCGCCCGCTCCGCCCACGACCAAGCTTGATCACGCCGGTTGGCGGGACCAGGCGAGAACCCTCCGGCAGGTGTCGATCAGCCGCTGCCGCAGCACCGCCGCCTCCTCGGCGAACTCGCGCTGCCTGCGCACGTAGTCCGCGCGGCCTTCAGGGGTCTCGACCGGCACCGGCTGGTAGCCGAGCTCCCGCAGGTCGTAGGGGCTGGCGCGCATGTCCAGCTCGCGCACCCGCACGGCCAGCTCGAAGCAGTCCGCGACCAGCTCGGCGGGCACGAACGGGTCCAGCTTGTAGCACCACTTGAACAGATCCATGTTCGCGTGCAGGCAGCCGGGCTGCTCCAGGCGGACCTGGTCGGTGCGCTCGGGCTGCAGCGCGTTGAGGGGGCGGGCCGGTGGGGTGAAGAACCGGAACGCGTCGTAGTGCGTGCAGTTGACCCGCATCGAGTCCACGACCTCGTCGGTGCCCGCGTGCCCGAGCCGCAGCGGCCAGCCCGAGTGGCGGATGTCGGCGGGCTGCGTGCGGTAGACCATGGCCCACTCGTGCAGCCCGAAGCAGCCCAGCCGGGCCTTGCGGGAGGCGGTGGCGCTGAGCAGCCCCAGCACGAACTCCGCGGTGCTGCGGCGCTTCTCGGTGAACGCGGCGGGGTCCAGCGCCACGCCGTCCGGGGTGGCGGTGAACCCGCGCCGGGCCAGGAACTCCTCGCCACCGGCCAGCGCCACGCCCACACCGGGCTGCCAGCGCTCCAGCCGCGCCGGGCGGAAGGAGTAGTAGGTGAACAGGAAGTCCAGCACCGGGTGCTTGCGGTGCTCGTGCTGGCGCTCGCGGTGCGGCCGGGTCCACTGCGCGACGCGGTCGCGGTGGGCGGCCTGCCGGGCCCGCCACTGGTCTTCGGACAGCACGGTCATCGCCGGTCCAGGGTAGTCGGGGTCAGCGGTGGAACCGCACCCAGTCCAGGTCCAGGACGGGGCCGGCGGTGTCGGTGAAGATTTCCAGGTGCACGGTGTGCCGCCCGGTCAGCGGGCGTAGCAGCTCCACCGGCACCGGCTTCCAGCCCTCCCCGCGCTTGGCCGACACCGGAATCTTGGCGACCAGCTCACCGGACGGCCCGCCCAGGCGGAGCTCGATCTTGCCCTTGGCCCCGCCGTCGAGCAGGCGCAGCCGGGCCGAGACCTCGGTCGCTGTGGTGCCGCCGAACTCGACGTCGTCGAAGGTCAGCGAGGACCCGTTGCGCATCCCGCTGGCGAACTGGATGGCCCCGGCCGCGCTGTCCTCCAAACCGAGCGCACCCACGTGGGTGCCGGAGGACGCGCGCTCGGCCTCGAGCGTGCCGAAGGGGCCCTCGGCGACGGGCGCGTGCTGCGGAACTCCCCGGCTGGGAACGCCCGCGGGGATCGGCTCACCGGCGCGCCCGAGCAGGAAACCGCCGGTCGCGGCGCCGACCGCGAGGACAGCGGCCGCGCCGAGCACGACCGCTGTCCGGGGGGTGGAGCGCTTCGCAGCCGGTGCCGTGGGCTCCTCGGACGCCGCGGGCTGGCTGGGCGGCGGGGCGGTGGGGGTGAACGGGCGGGGCGGTTCAAGGTCGCGGAGGTGGTCCTCGAACGGGTGCGCCCCGGCCTGGCGGGCCAGCTCGTGCACCCGCTGGCGCACCTCCAGCAGCGGCATCCGGTGGGCCGGGTCCTTGACCATCAGCCCGCTGATCACCTCACCGATCGGCCCGGTCTGCCGGTGCGCGGGCACCGGGCCGTGCACGATCGAGCTGATGGTGATCAGCGGGTCGCCGGCGCTCTCGTAGGGCAGCCGCCCCTCGGCCGCGGCGAACAGCATGGTGCCGAAGCTCCACAGGTCCGAGCTCGCGCGGAGCTCGCCGCCCACCGCGATCTCCGGTGCCAGGTAGGCGGGGGTGCCGACCAGCACGCCGGAGCGGGTGAGGGTGGATTCCGCGCTGCTGCGGGACATGCCGAAGTCGGCGAGCTTGACCTGGCGGTCGGGGCCGAGCAGCACGTTGCCGGGCTTGACGTCGCGGTGCACGATGCCCACCTCGTGGGCGGCCTGCAGCGCCGCCGCGACGCCGTCGGCGATCACGGCCAGCTTCGCTGGCGGCAGCGGACCGTGCTTGTTGAGCAGCTGGGACAGGCTCAGCCCGCGCACCAGCTCCATCACGACGAACGGTTGGTCGCCCTCGCGCGCGACGTCGTAGAGCAGCACCGTGTTCGGGTGGTTGAGCGCCGCCATCGCCCGCGCCTCGCGCAGCGCGCGCTCCCGCATCTCCGCTGCGTGCTCCTCGACCAGGCCGGGCGGCAGCCGGAGCTCCTTGACCGCGACGGAGCGGTGCAGCAGCTCGTCGGTCCCGGCCCAGACGTAGCCCATCGCACCGTTGCCGATGGTGCCTTCGAGGCGGTAGCGACCGCCGATCAACCTGCGTTCGGAGGCGGTGTCTGCGAGGTGAGGCACCCCCCGATCATCTCGCATCCGCCTCGAACGGGTGACTGGGTCCGGAGGAATTACCCGCTTTGATCACCGTGCGTGCATGGCCTTGCCGAATCAGTGCACGTGCGTGCCGTCGCGGACGGTGCCGACGTACTCCTCGACGAGGTCTTCCATCGCGACGACGCCGATGGGGGTGCCGGTGGTGTCGGTGGCGGTGGCCAGGTGGC
>NZ_JBEPDU010000032.1:0-88023 GCF_040300525.1 Saccharopolyspora sp. NPDC000359
GCGGCGGGTCCGCGAGGAGACCGGCGCGCACATCGGCCTGGCCGGTCCGGTCGAAGCCGAGCAGGTCCTGGTGCTGCGCCAGTGGAACGGCACCTGGGCGACCGGCCTGCACGACCTGCACGTCCGGATGGGGCTGGGGCTGGGCGGGTTGGCCGTGGCCGAGCGCCGCCCGGTGTGGGTGTCCGACTACTGCGCATCCGACCTGATCACGCACGACTTCGACGTCCCGATCTCGGCGGACGGCATCAAGACCATGCTCGCCGTCCCGATGGTCCGCGCGGGCCGGGTGCAGGGCGTGGTCTACGCGGCGATGCGCGAGGTGTCCCACTTCGGCGGCAGGCAGCTCGACGCCGCGGTGAACCTCGCCGACACCGGCGGCCTGGCGCTGCAAACCGCCTCGGCCGCCCGGCGCCAGCGCGAGCAGGCAGCCGCGGCCGAGCGCCGCCGGATCGCCGCGGAACTGCACGATTCGGTCGGGGCGCGGCTGTTCCACATCGGTGCCGAACTGCGCGACCTGCGCACGCACGCCCAGGAGAGCAGCGAGCTGCTGGACCGGCTGGCGTCGCTGGAGGACCAGCTGGCCGAAACGGCGTCGGCGTTCCGCGATTCGGTGCACGCCCTCGACCACGACGAACCGACCGGCGGGCTGGCCGCGGCCCTGACCCGCGACTGCGCGGCCTTCCAGCGCCGCACCGGCACGACCGCGCAGGCGGTGCAGATCGGCGAGGTCCCGGACTGCGGCGGGCACCGCACCCGGGTCCTGCTGGCGGCGGCCCGCGAAGCGCTGCTCAACGTCGAGAAGCACGCCGCCGCCCGATCGGTGCTGATCAGCTCGATCGCGCTGGACGGCGGGGTGGCGATCTCGGTGGCCGACGACGGGAAGGGCTGGTCCGAACCCGCGGGCAACGGAATCGGCCTGCGCACCACCGCGGACCGGCTGGCCGAGCTCGGCGGCACGCTGTCGGTGGTGGCCAACGAGGACGGCGGCCTGACGGTGCGGATCTGGATCCCGCTGCCGTGACCGAGATCCGCCTCGTGGTCGTCGACGACCACCCGGTGGTCGTCGACGGGGTGCGCCTGCTGCTCCGCGACGACCCGGCGATCCGGGTGGTCGGCGGTGCGACCGACGCCGCCTCCGCGGTCCGCCTGGTCACCCGGACCCGTCCCCACGTGGTCCTGCTGGACCTGCGCCTGCCGGACGCGGTGGCCAGCGAACTGGTCGCCCCGCTGCGCCAGGCGGCCCCGCAAGCCCGCATCGTGGTCTTCACCGCCTACCGGGACCACGCGGCCCTGCGCGCCACCCTCGACGCGGGCGTTGACGGCTGCATCCTCAAGGACGCGGGCGCGACGGACCTGGTCGCGGCGGTGCGCCAGGCGGCGAACGGCATCCAGATCTTCGACCCCCGGGTGGACGACCGGGCGGCCCCGAGGATGCGCTCCCGGCTGCACGAAACAGGCCTCACCCAACGCGAGTACGAGGTCCTTCGTCACGCGGCGGCGGGCCGAACCAACCCGGAGATCGCGGACCAACTGGGCCTGACCCGCCACACGGTGACGGGCTACCTCCGCAACGCGATGCGCAAGCTGGCAGCCCGCAACCGGATCGAGCTCATCACCAAGGCGGCCAAGTCCGGCCTCCTCTGAACTCGCACCCCTCGGCTTCCGGGGTGCTGCCGTCGCTGCGGACAGTCGGCGGCACACCGAAGCCGCCACCGGCCAGGAGCAGCGCGAAAGCTCAACGCCCACCGCCGGATCCGCGGGCGACCGCGTGTTCGACGCTCCAACACCAGTTCCCCACCCGACGCATGGCCAACGGCGCCGCGGGGTAGTCGTCGAACAAGCGCCGAAGATTTTTGGAGGCGGTTCGATGCGCACGGTGTCGGCCTTGCCGCACGATGTCAAGGAGGAGTTGACCTGGATCCCGCTGTCCGACGGCACCCGGTTGGCCGCGCGCATCTGGCGGCCGGTGAGCTCGGACTCCGAACCGGTTCCGGGCATCCTGGAGTTCATCCCGTACCGGCAGCGCGACCTCACCGCGCGCCGGGACCACGTCAACCACCCCTACATGGCCGGGCACGGCTACGCGTGCGCGCGGGTGGACCTGCGCGGCAGCGGTGACTCCGGAGGGCTGCTGCTCGACGAGTACCTGGAGCAGGAGCTCCAGGACGGGGTGGAGGTCCTGGCCTGGCTGGCCGACCAGCCGTGGTGCAGCGGGCGCACCGGCATGATGGGCATCTCCTGGGGCGGGTTCAACGCGCTGCAGGTCGCCGCCCGCCGCCCGCCGGGCTTGGCCGCCATCGCCGCGCTGAGCTTCAGCGACGACCGCTACGCCGACGACGTGCACTACATGGGCGGGTGCTTGCTGAGCGACAACCTGTCCTGGGCGTCGACGATGTTCGCCTACAACTCCTGCCCGCCGGACCCGGAGACCTTCGGGCCGGGCTGGCGGAGCCAGTGGTACGAGCGGCTCGCGGCGTGCGAGCCGTGGTTGGTGGAGTGGTTGCGCCACCAGCGCCGGGACGCCTTCTGGGAGCACGGTTCGGTCTGCGAGGACTACGCCAGCGTCGGGTGCCCGGTCCTGGCGGTCAGCGGGTGGGCCGACGGCTACTCCAACGCCGTCTTCCGGCTGATGCAGCACCTCGACGTGCCGCGGCGCGGCCTCATCGGACCCTGGTCGCACAAGTACCCGCACCTCGGCCAGCCGGGTCCGGCCATCGGCTTCCTGCAGGAGCTGGTCCGCTGGTGGGACCACTGGCTCAAGGACGTCGACAACGGGGTGATGGACGGCCCGATGCTGCGGGTGTGGATGCAGGACAGCATGCCGCCCTCCACCGCCTACGACGAGCGCCCGGGGCGGTGGGTGGGGGAGCCGTCGTGGCCGTCGCCGCACGTGCAGCGGGTGCGCTGCCCGCTGGGCCAGAACGCCATCGCCCGCCCCGGCGAGGCACCGGTGTCGCGCCCGCTGTCGATCGAGTCGCCGCTGTCGGTGGGCCAGTTCGCCGGGAAGTGGTGCTCCTACAACGCGCCCCCCGACCTGCCCTACGACCAGCGTGAGGAGGACGGCGGGTCGCTGGTCTTCGACACCGGGCCGCTGGCCGAGCGCTGCGAGATCCTCGGCGGACCGGTGGCCGAGATCGACCTGGAGGTGGACCGGCCGGCGGCGATGCTGGCGGTGCGGCTCTCCGACATCGCACCGGACGGCCGGGCCACCCGCGTCACCTACGGCCTGCTCAACCTCACCCACCGCGAGGGCCACGCCGACCCCGCACCGCTGCAGCCCGGCGTCCGCTACCGGGTCCGGGTGCAGCTCAACGGTGTCGCCCAGGTCTTCCCGCCCGGCCACCAGATCCGGATGTCGCTGTCCACCTCCTACTGGCCGCTGGCCTGGCCGCCGCCGGAGCCGGTCCGGTTGACCGTGCACCCGGAGAACAGCGCGCTGGAGCTGCCGATCCGCCCGGTGGCCGAGCCCGACGAGGTGGCCGACCCGGTGTTCGCCGAGCCCGAGGGCACCGCCCCGCCGCCCACCACCCAGCTCCAGCACGGGGAGCAGCGATGGACGGTCTCCCGCGACCTCGTCTGCTACCAGTCGGCGCTGGAGGTGGTCAAGGACCTCGGCGTGGTGCGGTTCGACGAC
Organism: Saccharopolyspora sp. NPDC000359; assembly: GCF_040300525.1. Lineage (NCBI taxonomy): Bacteria > Bacillati > Actinomycetota > Actinomycetes > Pseudonocardiales > Pseudonocardiaceae > Saccharopolyspora > Saccharopolyspora sp. NPDC000359. The sequence goes on from NZ_JBEPDU010000032.1 coordinate 3,635, forward strand.
GTGGACCTGGCGGTGACCCGCCGCGCGTGCGAGCGCTACAGCTGGACCGCGGACGAGTACGACTCGGTGCGCGGGGAGATCGAGTGGGTCATGGGGTTCGAGCGCGGCGACTGGTCGGTGCGCACGGTGACGCGCACCGTGCTGACGTCCAACGCGACCGAGTTCCGCCTGCACGCCGAGCTGGACGCCTACGAGGACGACCAGCGCGTGTTCTCCCGAAACTGGCAGCGGAGCATCCCGCGCGACCACGTGTGAGCGGTGTTTGCTGATCTGAGGCCCCCGGGAATCCCGTTGGTCGGCGAGAACCGCAGCCGTTCGGAGTCCACGCGGACTGAGTCGGGAGTCGAGGGCGTCGCGCATGACCAACGTGTTCGTCGTGGGACTTGATGAGCGCAACCTCGCGCTGCTGCGCGACGTGTCCCCACCGGGCTGCCGGTTCCGAGCCCTGTTCGGCAAGTCGGAGGTGATGCCCGCGGCGGCGGACTTCCCGGCGCTGCGGGACGAGGCGCACCGCCGCCTCGACGCCTTCGGCGGGTCGATCGACGCGATCATCGGCTACTGGGACTTCCCGACCACCTCCCTGGTGCCGGTCCTGTGCGCCGACTACGGCCTGCCCGGCCCGCGGCTGGAGCCGGTGGTCAAGTGCGAGCACAAGTACTGGAGCCGCCTGGAGCAGCGCAAGGTCACCGACGCGCACCCGCAGTTCGAGCTGGTCGACCCGGCCGACGACACTGGTCTGCCGAGCGGGTTGCGGTTCCCGGTGTGGCTCAAGCCGGTCAAGTCCTACAGCTCGGTGCTGTCGTTCCGGGTCGCCGACCTCGCCGGGCTGTGCCGGACGGTGGCGGAGATCTGGCAGGGCATGGACCAGGTGGGCAAGTCCTTCGACGCGGTGCTGGGCGGTCTGGAACTCCCGCCCGAGGTCGCCGCCGCCGGTGGCCGGGCGTGCTTGGCGGAGGAGGAGATCGGCGGGGCGCAGGTCACTGCCGAGGGCTACTGCTTCCACGGCGAACCGCACGTCTACGGGGTGGTCGACTCGGTGCGCTACCCGGGTTCGGCGAGCTTCCTCCGATACCAGTACCCGTCCCGGCTGCCCGCCCCGGTCCAGCAGCGGATCGTGGACATCAGCACCAGGGTCATCCGCCAGATCGGGCTGGACTCGACGACCTTCAACATCGAGTTCTTCTGGGACCAGTCCGCCGACGCGCTGAAGATCCTGGAGATCAACCCGCGGCTGTCGCAGTCCCACGCCCCGTTGTTCGAGCTGGTCGACGGGGTGTCGAATCACCACTGCATGGTGCGCCTCGCCCTGGACGAGGAGCCGGAGATGCCGCGCGGGCGGGGCAGCTACCCGGTGGCAGCCAAGTGCTTCCTCCGCTCCTTCTCGGACGGGGTGGTTCGGGGCGCGCCGACCGCGCAGCACCTCGCGCAGCTGCGCAGGGAGGTGCCGGAGGTGGTCGTCGAGGTGGCGGCGCACGAGGGGACGCGGCTTTCCGAGCTGGCTGTGCAGGACAGCTACAGCTACGAGCTGGCCACCTGCTACCTGGGTGGCCGGGACGAAGCGGAGTTGGTGGAGAAGTTCCACCGGTGCTCCGAGCTGCTGCCCTTCACCGTCGACGAACTGCCCGCGGGAGTGCGCGGTTGACCCCACATCTGTGGGGGCCCGCTGTGCGAGCTGCGTCTCACCGGCCGGGCCAGCGATCCGCAGGCGGCATCGTTCCAGCAGGTCAGGCGGTTTTGGGAAGGTGTGCGCGGTGGAGGCCCGGCGAACCCGGTGGAGAGGCTTGGTGCATGAACAAGACCTCGAACCTGGTACTCATCCTCGTCGTCGCAGTGGTCGCCGTCGGCCTGCTCGTCCTCGCCGTCACCACGCAGTGAGGGGTTGAGTCCACATCGGACACGGCTGGAGCGCGACCGGTGCTCCCTCGCCGAGGTGCTTCCGGGCCTGGAGCTCGCCGCAGTGGTGGGAGCGCTCGGTGGAGATCTGCAGCGCCCGCTCGAAGCACTGCCGGGCCTGCGCGGTGCGGCCGTCGGCCAGCGCGCGCTGACCCAGCTGGCACAGCAGTTCCACCACCTCCGTCCACCGCGCCAGCTCCTCGGCGATGTCGATCATCGCGCGCAGGGTCTGCTGGCGGGACGGGCGACCGCGACCGGCACCGGACGGCAGGGCGAACCGGTCGTGCAGGCTCTCGGCCAAGCGCTGCGCTTCGAACACCCGCAACTGTTCGGGCTGGTCGGCGTGGGCGGGGTGATGTTCCTGGTGACCCAGTACCGGCAGCTGGTCGAAGGGCTCTCCCCGTTCGCCGCGCGCCTGTGGATGGGGCCACCGGCGCTGATGATGTTCCTGGCCTCGCTGACCGCCCCGCTGCTCGCGCGCCGGGTGCGTCCGGGCGTGATCGTGGCGGTGACCCTCGTGCTGTCCACTGCGGGCTACCTGCTGCTGTCCGTTGTGGACCGTGGCGACATCGGGCTGGTGGTGAGCCCGACCTGCTGCGCCAGGCGCAGGACGCATCCACCGCGGGCCTGAACGTGACAACCCTGGTCACCGGCCTCGGCGCCCTGGTGTCGGCCACCGTGCTGCGGCACGTCGGCACCATCGGCGACGACCGCTGAACGAGTGGCCCGATCCTTGCGCAGGATGGCCATCGGGCCACTGGTCGCCGGGGTGCCCAGGCAGCACGATCGAGGGGACGGGACGACGACGTGCTGAGGAGGCGACGATGTGGTTGTGGTTGTGGTTGCTGGTGGAGGCGGTCCTCGCGTTCGCGCTGGCGCTCAGCGCGGTGGGCTGGGTCCGCCGTGGTCCGCGGAGTCGATGCTGAGGTCGTGAGTGGCGATGGTGGTTTGGGCAACCATCGCCACTCACGAAGAGGTCGTGAGTGGGGATGGTGGTTTGGGCAACCATCGCCGCTCACGAGGTGTTGCGGGCGCGCTTGCGGGCGCGGTAGGCCGCGGCCTTGACGCGGTTCCCGCACTCCTCCATGCCGCACCAGGTGCGGCGGGCGCCGCGGGAGCGGTCGAGGTAGATCCGGGTGCAGTCGGCGCGCCCGCACTCCTTGAGGCAGGCGTCGGGGTCGGCGAGCAGCGCGATGGCGCTCCGGGCGAGCTGGGTGAGCACGGCGGGCAGGTCCCCCGACGTGCTCACCCCCGAGTCGCTGAGCCGGACCGCGAGCACCGGTCCGGCGGCGGTGCTGTTGACGATGTCGAGGCTGGCCGGGTCGAAGGACCTGCCGAGCACGCGGTCGAGCGCGAGCCGGTACACCGCTTCCCGCAGCGCGAGCGCGGCTTCGAACGTCGCGCTGTCGGCGGTGACGCGGTCGGGCAGCTCGGCGCACTCGGCGACCCAGTGCTCCAGGTCGGCGGGGCAGATGAGGGCGTCACTGGGCTCGTCCCGGCGGGAGCCGACGGTGCCGGCCAGGTCCAGGGCCGGGTTGCCGCTCACGAACGCGAAGTCCACGTCACCATCTTGACCGGTGACGCATCTCGGGGCAAGCTCGTCACCAGTTGAACCGGTGACGCGGAGGAGCGGGTGTGGACGGGATCGAGGTCGTGGTGTTCGACGTCCTGGGAACGCTGGTCGACGAGACCAGCGGTCTTCGGGCGGAAATCCGCGCAGCAGCCTCGGGATCCGACGTGGACGCGCTGGTCGCGGCGTGGCAGCGGCACGTCGAGCGCGAACAGCAGCGCATCGCGCGCGGAGATCGCGCGTACGCCAACTCCGAGGTCATCGACGCGGAAGCCGCCAGGCAGGTGGCCGACCGCGCCGGGCGCACCGATCCGGCGGTGATCTTCCGGTTGGCCACCGCGAGCCAGCGCCTACCCGCCTGGCCGGACTCCGCCGCCGGTCTCGAACTGCTCGCGCAGCGGTTCCCGGTGGTTGGTCTCTCCAACGCCAGCCGCGCGGCCCTGCTGCGGCTGAACGCGCATGCCGGACTGCGCTGGCACCTGGCGCTGTCCGCCGAAGCCGCCTCCGCCTACAAGCCCGCGGCGGAGGTCTACCGGCTCGCCATCGACTCCGCCGCCTGCCCGCCTGAGCGCATCCTCATGGTGGCGGCCCACTCCTGGGACCTCCGCGGAGCTCAGGCGCAGGGCATGCGGACCACCTACGTCCACCGCCCGGTCGGCGACTCGCCGACGAGCGCCGACACCTTCGACGGGCACTTCGACGACCTGGCCGACCTCGCTGCTTCGCTGGCGAGCTAACCCGAGGGCTGCCATGGCCGATTGCCGCCAGTGCGCGCCGCTGCCGCGTGCCAACGTGGGAGCGTGAGTAACAGATCACCGCTGATCGACGCGGGGGAGTCGGCGTGGGTCGGCGAGCTCCCCGACCCGGCCCCGCACACCGCGGCTGAGCTCTCCGCAGTGGTCGGTCTGCTGGCGCGGCACGACGCGGTCACCGTCGGCCACAGCCGCGACGACGCGTCCCGAACCGCAGCGGAGGCATTCGCCGCCGCGTGGCGGGCAGCAGGGGGCACCGTTCTGGCCACAGTGGACTGGCCGGAGGTGGCCGCCTCCTGGCTGCGCCCGGCGAAGCGGATGACCGCCGACCTCCCGGACGCGTGGGTGGTGGCGGCCGCCCCGCTCGGCTTCGCCCAACTCGCCCGCCGACTGCGGCACAGCACGGGATGGGAACCCTCCCGCACGATCGCCTTCGCGGGCTTGCAGGACTCCCGGCTCCCAGCGCTCACCGGTGGCCGGGTCCTCGACGGGCTGCGCGGCGCAACGGCGGGCGGTGGCACCTGGGAAGTGCGTGGCCGCTGGGTCAGCACGACCGTGGTGTGACCACAGTGGACTCCGCGGTAGTTCGGGTGCGGTCCGTGGTGAGGTGTGGTGCCATCGATCCGTGTGCGCATCGACCCTCCCGAGGACCTGCTCGACCGCATGGAGCGGAACCTGGCCGAGCACGCCTGCCACCTGCACCGCGGGCTGGCGGGCGCGACGGTCGTGGAGAGCGCCGACCTGCTGGTGGCGGACAGCGGCCTCGACGACGACACGTTCAACATCGTCGCGCGGGCCCGCTTCACCCCGAAGTCGGCCGCCGCCCGAATCGACGAGGCGCTCCGGGAGCTGACCGCCACCGGACGCCGGTTCTCCTGGTGGGTCGGCCCGGCCTCGGCCCCGACCAACCTGCGGGACCGCCTGTCGGCGGCCGGTCTGCCCGAAGCGGAACGCGAGGCGGCGATGTGGGCGGAACTCGACGACCTGCCGCGTCCCGAAGTGGCCGGGCTGGAGATCCGCACGGCGACCACGCCCGCGGAACTCGCCGACTACGCCCAGGTCCTCGCCGCGAACTGGGACCCGCCCGCAGAGACCGTCCGCAGCTTCTTCGCCCGCACCGCGGACCGGGCGCTGGCCGCGGACTGCCCGTCCCGCTACCTGGTCGGCTACGTGGACGGGCAACCGGTCTGCTCGGTCGAGGTCTTCCTGCACGCGGGAGTCGCCGGGATCTACAACATCTGCACCCTGACCACCCACCGCCGCCGAGGCTACGGCGGCGCGATGACCTTGGCCGTCCTCCACACGGCCCGCGACCACGGCCACAACACGGCGGTCCTGCAAGCCTCAACGGACGGAGAACCGGTCTACCGCCGCATCGGCTTCCACCCCTGCGGCCACTACACGGAGCACGCCATCAACTGAGCTGTTCGGGGAGGTCGGTGACGCGCCAGAGGCCCAGTGCCTTGTCGGCGTAGTGGCCGTCGCCTTCCTCGCAGCCTTCGGTGATCACTTCGAGGGGTTCGGGGAAGGCGAACGGGGCGAGTTGGAAGTTCAGCGGGCGCCAGTCGCCGGTTTCGACGTCGACGTTCACCTCCAGGTCCGGGAACGTGGTGGTCAGCAGGTAGCCGATTCCGCTGTCCCGGATGGTGCGCAGGGCCGCGCGGATCTGCTCGAAGCTGAGGTGCACCAGGCAGTCCCGGCACAGCAGCAGGTCCGCGGCGGGGAGCCGGTCGCGGGTGAGGTCCAGGACCTCGAAGCGCCGGTCGTCCGAGGCGAAGCGCTGGCGGTTGCGCTCGACCAGCTCTGGCACGATGTCGGCGCCGAAGTAGCTCGTCACGCCCAGGTTGGTGGTCGACAGCCAGCCGAAGTCACCGCAGGGCACGTCCGCGAGGGAGCGCACCTGCCACCGGCGCAGCAACGCGGGGACCTCGGCGCGGATGTGCTCGGTGGCGGCGCCCTCCGACCCCAGCCCGGACACCGATTCCGGGCTGCCCCACAGGTTCTGCTCGTAGATGTAGCGGAACACCCCGCCGGTGTCCTGGTCGGCCAGCCGCTCGCGGTGCTCGCGGAACGTGGCGTTGGTGGTCAACTCCGGGCGTCCCCACGACGTTCCGGCTGCGCTCATCGCGTCGTCCTCCTGGTGGTCCCGGTGGATCCACCACCGGCCGAGATCTCGGTTCCGGACGGCGCTGTCCGCAATCGAAGTGCACCAGCTCCCGACCCGCTCCGCCATCGCGCAACAGGAGTACCGCCACTACCCCCGGCGGCCCCGGTCGCTTGTGGCGCTTGCGTTCTCGCTGCTCACGGGCTCAGGTGGTAGTGCGCGGCGACCAGTTCGGCGGCGCACTCCTCGGGCTGCTGCGCGGCCGCGTGGTCGAGCGCGCAGCGCAGGGCGGCCAGCGCTTCCGGTGCGACCTCGGCGAGCAGGTCGGCGGCGCGGTCGGTGGACTTGGCGAGGTCGACGAGCAGCGCCTGCACCTCGATGCTGTCCGGTCTGACGAGGACCGAGGGAATGGTGCTGCGAAGTTGCGCGCGCAGGGCGTGCATGACGCGGTCCGCGTCGGGATGGGCGACCACGGCATCCCTCCTTGGGCGCTTCGGGCCTGCTACCGGGGGGGGGGGACGCTCCAGGGATCAGCTCGTGACGGCGTCCTCCGGGCGGTAGACGCGCAGCACCTCGTCGCGCGAGGTGAACCGGAAGTCCCGCCCCGGTTCGACGACCTCGCCGTCGCAGGCCAGCGCCACCGGTTCGCTGAGCACCTCGACGTGCGTGGCCTTCTGCTCCTGCTGGACGTAGGTGCGGCTGTTGATCAGCGCACCGGTCAGCGCGGCGAAGGCGCACCGGAGCCGGGACAGCGGGAGGTCGGCGCGGATGTAGCGGATGTCGAGCACCCCGTCGTCCAGGCGCGGCCGCCAGGTCGGGGCGAAGCCCTTCGGCTGGTAGCCGGTGGCGCCGACGAACAGCAGCCAGATCTTGCGGTGCACCCCGTCGATGCGGACGTCGATCGGCTCCGCCTTGGCGAGGACCCGCAGCAGCGCCGCGGCAGCCGCGGGCCACTTGCCCCAGCGCGGCTGCCACTTCTCCCGCAACCGGACCATGTCGGGGTAGCCGCCGAGGCTGGCGGTGTTGACGAACCACCGGTCCGGCCGGTCGTCGACGCCGACCGAGCCCAGGTCGACCCGCACCGCGGACCCGGCGGTCAACGCCCGCGCCGAGTCCTGCGCGCTCGTCACGCCCAGGTCGCGGGCGAAGTGGTTCAACGTGCCCGCCGGGACCACGGCGAGCGGCAGCCCGCGGACGGCGGCCGCGGAGGCGGCGGCCGCCACGGTGCCGTCCCCGCCGGCGACGGCCAGCGCGCGGACGTCGTCACCGGCCGCGTCCAGCTCGCGGTGCAGCTGCTCGACGAGATCGGCTTTGGGGTCCGGGCGCAGGACCTTGGCGGCGGGCCACAGCTCGGACACCGTGGCGGACGGGTCCTCGTCGGCGTCCCCGGACGCCGGGTTGACCAGCACCGCGAGCCCGTTGCCGTCGGGCAGCGCGGCGACGTGCTGGCTCGGCCGGGCCCACCCCGGCTCGGCCGGGCGCACCGGCCACCACCAGCGGGTCGCCAACCCGACCCCGCAGCCGATCGCGGCGCCGAAGACGACGTCGGTGGGCCAGTGCACCCCGACGTGCACGCGGGAGTACGCCACGGCCGCCGCGACCGGCAGCACCGCCGCGCCCAGCAGGGGTGACTCCATGGTCACCGCGGTGGTGAACGCAGCGGCGGAGGCGGCGTGCCCGGACGGGAACGACGAGGAGGCGGGCGGCGAGCCGACCCGCCGGTGCGTGGGCAGCAGGTGGGTGGCCGGACGTCGCCGCGGCAGCAGCCGCTTGGCCAGCAGGTTCGTCACGGCGCTGGTGGCCCCGATGGCGGCGACCCCGCGCAGCGCGGCCCGCCGCGAAGGCCCCTTGCGCAGCACCAACCCACCGGCCACCGCGAACCACAACTTGCTGTGGTTCGCCGACCAGCTGAGCCCCCGCATCGCGGGGTCGACGACGCTGCGCGGGAGCATGGCATTGCGGTGCACCAGAAGACGATCAACGCCAGAAACCCGCCTGCGTGCCGCGCCGAGAACCTTGAACATGACCACATGCTAGGCGCTGGGAGCCCGCCACCCCGGCAACCAGCCCACCAACACGCCCCCCATCGAAAGCGACGGTGGACACACCAACCCGTGGCGAGGAAAGGCGAAGGCCGAAGGCGGGGTGGTGGTGTCAGTGCGGTGCCGCAGAGGAGTGGTGAGAACGGACGAGGACCTCAAGTGGGCGGTGAGTTCGGTGCGGTGCTGAAGGAGGAGAGTGCGAGGTGAGTGGGGTGCCGTACGAGGGGTGGTGGGGGTTGCGATTTCCATCGAGACTGCTCGACCTCGCGACTGGCGATTCCGTCGATAACGTCGCGATGTCGATGGGAATTGCACATCACAAGGCGACCACCTACCGCATTGACCTCCACGAAACCACGCGCCCACGCACCTCTTCAGCATCAACCACACCCCGTCACCACCGTCTACCCCCAGCCTCCAAACCTCCACAGTGGATCCAAAATCGACGGAAAATTCCCCACCACGCGGAAACCTCGTCAGCCCATGCGGTATCCACCCCGCTAGGTCACGATGGAGTCGGGTTGACTTCGAGGGGGCGAGGTCGGATGCGGGTCAACGTGGATCTCAACCGTTGCCAGGCCTACGCGCAGTGCGCCTTCCTGGCCCCGGACGTCTTCCAGCTGCACGGCGAAGAAGCCCTCCTCTACCAGCCGGACGTTGACGAGTCGCACCGCGACGACGTGCTCCGCGCGGCGGCAGCGTGCCCGGTCCAGGCCATCCTGGTCGACCGGGCCGAGCCACCGAGGGCCGAGCGATGACCAGCAGCCCAAGGCGGATCGTGATCGTCGGAGCATCCCTGGCCGGGCTGCGGGCCGCCGAGCACCTGCGGGCGGGTGGCTTCGACGGGGCGCTCACGCTGATCGGCAGCGAACCGCACGAGCCCTACGACCGGCCACCGCTGTCCAAGCAGGTCCTGCTCGGGATGACGCGGCCCGAGGGCACCGCGTTGCCCCGCACCCGCGAGGTCGACGCGGAGTGGCGGCTCGGGGTCGCCGCCGCCGGGTTGGACCGCGAGCGCAGGCGGGTGCAGCTGGCCGACGGCGCGGAGGTCGACTACGACCGGCTGCTGATCGCGACCGGCGTCCGCTCGCGCCCCTGGCCCAACGAGTCCGAAGCCACGCTGGACGGGGTCTGCGTCCTGCGGACCAGGGACGACGCCGCGCACTTCGGTCGGCTGCTGGCCCGCCGCCCGCACCGGGTGCTGATCATCGGCGCCGGGTTCACCGGTTCGGAGATCGCCTCGGCGTGCCGGGAGCGCGGGTACGCCGTCACCGTCGCCGAGCGCGGGGAGGCACCGCTGGTGGGCGCGCTGGGCGGGGTGGTCGGCGAGGTGGCGGCGCGGCTGCAGCGGGACCACGGCGTCGACCTGCGCTGCGGCGTCATGGTGACCTCGCTGGAAGGCGACTCCGCTGGTCGGCTCCGGCGCGCCCACCTGTCCGACGGTTCTGCGCTGGACGCGGAAGTCGCCGTGGTGGCTCTTGGCGCGGTGCGCAACACCGGGTGGCTGGAGGGCTCGGGGTTGGCGGCGGGGCCGCGCGGTGTCGCCTGCGACGCCGGGTGCCGGGCCTTCGACGTCCACGGCATCGTCACCGACGACGTGTTCGCGGCGGGGGACGTCGCCCGGACCCCGCACCCGCTGTTCGGCTACCAGTTCCTCTCGCTGGAGCACTGGGGCAACGCCGTGGCGCAGGCCGAGATCGCCGCGCACAACATGATCAGCGCCGATGCCCGGCGGCGGCCGCACCTGTGGACGCCGTCGTTCTGGTCCGCGCAGTTCGGCGTGAACATCAAGTCCGTCGGCGCGCCGTCGATGGGCGAGGAGGTCGTGGTGACCCAGGGTTCGCTCGCCGACCACCGCTTCGCCGCCGCCTACGGGTACCGGGGGCGGGTGATCGCCGCGGTCGGCTTCGACCACGGGAAGTGGATGGACGGCTACCGGCGGCTGATCGAGCAGGCCGCGCCGTTCCCGCCGGAACTGCCCGGTGGGCAGCGGCCGGTGCCCGCCCGGTTCCCCGACCCGGCGCTGCCCAGCCACGGCCCCACCGTCACCCTGACCGGCCACTCGCCCACCGAGAAGCGGGTCGTGTTCACCCCGGCCCGCGCCTGATCGACAGGAGTTGCGCATGTCCAGCCCGGTGCAGCGGATCGCCGACCAGGCGGCGCGCCCCGACCCCTACCCGGTCTACGCCGAGCTCCGCCGGAACCCGGTGGTCCGCGACGAGAGCGGTGTCCACCTGGTCACCACCTACTGGGAGATCCGCGACCTGCTGCAGGACCCGCGGATCAGCTCCGACGCGCGGAACCTGGCGCCGGGCGCCAACCCGCTGCTGGCCGAGGAGGACGAGACGGCGCTGCCGCCCAGCTTCATCCGCCTGGACCCGCCCGAGCACGACCGGTTGCGCCGCTTGGCGATGCGCCCGTTCGGGCCGCCGCACAGCCCGCGCCGCATCCACGACATGCACGGCGAGCTGGCCGCCATCGTCACCAACCTGCTCGACGGGCTCGGCGAGCGGTTCGACGTGGTCGACGACTTCGCCTACCCGCTGCCGGTGGCGGTGATCTGCCAGCTGCTCGGCGTGCCGCAGGAGGACGAACCGCGCTTCCGGGTGCTGGTCGACGGGGTGGTCGCGGGCCTGAACCCGGCCCAGCCGGTGGCGGAGAAGCGCGCCGCCCAGCGCAGCCGCTTCGAACTCGGGCAGTACTTGGCCGAGCTGATCGAGCAGCACCGCCGCGACCCCGGCGACGACATGCTCTCGGCGTGGGTCACCGACGAGGGCCCGGAGGGGCGGATGTCCCTGGTGGAGCTGATCACCACCGCTGTCCTGCTGCTGATCGCGGGCCACGAGACGACGGTCAACCTGATCACCAACGGCGTGCTCACCCTGCTGCGCCACCCGGACCAGCTGGAACGCCTGCGCGCGGACCCGTCGCTGGCGCCGGTGCTGGTGGAGGAGCTGCTGCGCTTCGAGCCGCCGGTGCAGCTGCTCCCGCAGCGCACCACGCTGACCGACCTGGAGGTGGCGGGCACGGTGATCCCGAAGGGCGCGCCGGTGTGGTTGCTGCTCGCCTCGGGCAACCGCGACCCGCAGCGCTTCACCGCCCCGGACCGCTTCGACCCGACCCGCGAGGACAACCAGCACCTCGGCTTCGGCTTCGGCGTGCACGCCTGCTTCGGTGCCCCGCTGGCCCGCCTGGAAGCCCAGGTGGCGCTGACCGAACTCGCCCGCAGGCTCCCCAACCCGCACCTACCCGATGACCCACCGCCCTACCGCCCCAGCCCGGTCCTCCGCGGCCCCCGTCACCTGACCATCACCACCGGAACTTGACGTGGGGAACTCCTCGTTGAGTGGTCATGCCGAAGTCCGAAGTGGACATGGGGACTCGCCGAAACTGGTCGCGGCGGTGGATCGGGCACCCAGATCACGGAGTCTGCTTCCCGCTCCCGGCCGCCGCTTGGGCGCAAGGCGAGTGACGCCCGTCCCTGCCGGGGTTCAGCCACCCGAGCGCAGTGGGTGCCTCCGGGCGCGGCGGCTCGTCCAGGTCAGTTGGCAGACCCGGGGTGCCGGGGCCCCGCCCGGGCCCGCGCTGTCCGCGGCGCGGGCGAAGGCGCCCCGGATGGCCGCCTCCGCCTCGGAGCAGGCCTGCCAGCCGCTGATCTCGCCGCCCTTGCGGGGCTCCACGTCCCGGTAGGTGGCGAAGAAGTGGCTGATCTCGTCGCGGTCGTGCGGCGGGATGTCGGACAGGTCGCGAATGTGGTCCGCGCGCGGGTCCTCGGCCTGCACGCACAGGACCTTGGCGTCCGGCCCCTGCTCGTCGCGCATCCAGAACACCGCCACCGGCCGGACCCTGATCATGCAGCCCGGGAAGGTCGGGTGGACCACCTGCACCAGCGCGTCCAGCGGGTCGCCGTCCTCGGCGAGCGTGCCGGGGAAGTACCCGTAGTCGGCCGGGTAGCGGGTCGCGGTGAACAGGGTGCGGTCCAGCCGGATGCGCCCGCGCTCGTGGTCCATCTCGTACCGGTTGCGCGACCCCCGCGGGATCTCCACGACCATTTCGAGTTCCACGGTGCTCTCCCCTCGTGGAGCCGCCGTCCCCAGTGTCGCGCGCCTTGCACCGGCACGCCTGCCAACCGGAGCGGTCGGGTGACCGACCGAATCGGTCGGGTAGGGTCGCGGCATGGCACGAGCGCTGCGGCAGCAGGTTGACGAGGAGATCCTCGACCGCGCGGCTGCGCTGTTCGCCCAGCACGGCTTCGAGCAGACCTCCCTGAAGGCGCTGGCCGACGCGGTCGGCCTGTCCAAGGCGGGACTGCTGCACCACTACCCGAGCAAGGAGGCCCTGCACGCGGCGGCGCTGCAGTTCTCCGCGGTGCGGTGCGGGCAGGTGCGCGACCAGGTCGCGGCGCTGCCGCGCGGCCTGGAGCGGGACCGCCGCGTGCTGGAGCTGCTGACCGACACCGCGCTGGACCGGCCGGGGCTGGTGGCGCTGCTGTTCCGCCCGGTCACCACGCCGGAGGCGCACAACGCCGACCACGACGCGCTGCTGTCCGACCTGTTCGGGGTCGACCCGTCGGACGTGGAGCGGCTGGTCCGGGTGACGGGGGCGCTGAGCGCGCTGGCGGTGCTGAGCCTGGCCGCCCACTACCGGGGCGACAAGACGTCCTGGCGGCCGCGCATCGTCGCGACCTGCCTGGACGCCCTGGGCCACGCGGGCTCGGACCGCGTCCGGGGGTGACGAGGCGTGCCGGACCACAGGAAGTCGAGGAGGGTGATGTGGCAGTCGGATCCAAGCCGTTGACCGGGGCCAGCTCGGTGGGCGAGTGGCTCGCGCATCCCGAGGGAGCGCCGCTGCTGCGCGAACTGCTGGCGCAGACCGGTTCCGACGTGCAGGTTCTCGCGCCGGTGCGCCAGCTCCCGCTGCAGCAGCTGGTCGACCTGAGCCAGGGTGCGCTGCCGCAGGACGTCGTCGACGACCTGGTGCTGCGGGCCAACGGCGGTGTGGTGCCGGAGGAGCCCGCGGCGGACACCGGGTGGCAGGAGCGCATCACGCCGGGCCGCTTCGACGGCAGGACCGTGGTCGTCACCGGCGCCGGTTCGGGCATCGGCCGGGCCACCGCCTCCCGCGTCGCGCGGGAAGGTGGCCGGGTGGTGGCGGTGGACCTCGCCGCCGAGCGGCTGGAGTCGCTGGTCGCGGACCTGCCGGATGCCGGGGTCGTCACCGTCGTCGCCGACCTCACCGACGCCGACCACCTCCAGCGGATCCTCGACGCCGCCGGGCCGCGCATCGACGGGCTGGCCAACGTGGCGGGCATCAACGACGACTTCTCCCCGATCCACGAGGTGTCCGACGAGGTCTGGCAGCGGGTCTTCGCCACCAACGTCGACGGCCTGTTCCGGCTCACCCGGGCGGTGGTCCCGGTGATGCTCGAAGCCGGGCGGGGATCGATCGTCAACGTCGCGTCCGAGGCGGCGCTACGCGGATCGGCCGCGGGCGTCGCCTACACCGCCTCCAAGCACGCCGTCGTCGGCATCACGCGCAGCTCGGCGTTCATGTACGGGCCGCAGGGCATCCGGGTCAACGCGGTCGCGCCCGGCGGGGTGGCCACCGGGATCGCCAGCGCCGGGACGGCCTCGGAGTTCGGTGGTGGTCGCCTCCGCGACTTCCACGCCCTGATCCCGCCAATCGCCGCCGCCGAGCATGTCGCGGCGTCCATCACCTTCCTGCTCAGCGACGACGGGGTGAACGTCTCCGGCGCGGTCCTGCCTTCGGACGGGGCCTGGTCGGTGCAGTGATCCGGGGTCGTGAGTGCGAAACGGGGTTGGAACACTGTTACGCACTCACGACCCCCTCACCAGGCGACGGGGAGCTCCTTCAACCCGTAGATCGCCTGGTGGGTGGCGAAGGCGACCGCCTCGTCCGGGACCGCCAGGCGCAGGCCCGGGAACCTCCGCAGCAGCGCGGGGAAGGCGATGCGCATCTCCATCCGCGCCAGCGGTGCTCCGAGGCAGTGGTGGACGCCGTGGCCGAAGCCCAGGTGCGGGGACGCGGGGCGGGTGATGTCCAGGCGGTCCGGATCGTCGGTCAGCTCCGGATCCCGGTTCGCCGCTGGGAGGTTGAACACCACCAGGTCCCCGCGACGGATGGTCCTGCCCGCGAACTCGACGTCCCGGGTGGCCATCCGCGGCGATCCGCCGTTGACCACGCTGAGCCAGCGCAGCAGTTCCTCGACGGCCTTGGGCACGGTCTCCGGGTCGTCGCGGACGAGGGCCAGCTGGTCCGGGTGGCGCAGCAGCGCGAGGGTGCCCAGGCCGAGCATGTTCGAGGTCGTCTCGTGGCCAGCCACGAGCAGCAGGTTGGCGATGCCGACCAGTTCGGCGTTGCTGAGCCGGTCGTCGTGGTCGCGGATCAGCATGCCGATGAGGTCCTCGCCGGGGTCGCGGCGGGCCCGCGCGACGAGTTCGTTCATGTAGGCCAGCGACTGCGCGGCGAGCTCGACCTTCTCGGACTGGGGCAGCGTGGTGTCGAGCTGGCGGTTGGTGCGCGCCTGGAACTCGGCCTGGTCGGCGGTGGGGACCCCGAGCAGCTCGCAGATGACCAGCGAGGGGATCGGCAGCGCGAACTCGGCCACCAGGTCGACGGGGGCGCCGCGGCGCTCCATGGCGTCGAGGTGCTGGTCGACGATCTCCACGATGCGCGGTTCGAGGCGGCGCATCCTTCGCACGGTGAACTCCGGGGTGAGCATCCGGCGCAGCCGGGTGTGGTCCGGCGGGTCCAGCGAGAGCAGGTTCCCGCTGCGGTCGCCGGAGAGCTGGCGCGGGTCCAGCGCCAGCCCGTCGAGGTCCTCCGGGCCCCAGCCGTTGCGGAAGGTCTCCGCGTCGCCGAGCATCTGCCGCACGTCCGCGTGGCGGGTGAGCAGCCACGCCGACGGGCCGAACGGGGTGGGCACCTGGGTGATCCCAGGCCGGTCGCGCAGCGCCGCCATGTCGGGCGCCGGGCTGAATCCGGTGCGGAGGTTGCCGTGCCGCTCGGCGGCGGGGGACTGGTCCATGCGGGCTCCTGGTTGGTTCGGTGGACAGGTGGCCTACCGGCGCGCGGGGCCCGGCAGGAAGCTGGCGACCACCAGCGCGAACAGCGCGGCGACGGCGCCGATGGCC
Source organism: Saccharopolyspora sp. NPDC000359 (assembly GCF_040300525.1). Classification (NCBI taxonomy): domain Bacteria; kingdom Bacillati; phylum Actinomycetota; class Actinomycetes; order Pseudonocardiales; family Pseudonocardiaceae; genus Saccharopolyspora; species Saccharopolyspora sp. NPDC000359. The sequence goes on from NZ_JBEPDU010000032.1 coordinate 19,150, forward strand.
AGCACGACGCGGAACCCGGCGAGCGAGGGGACCGCCGCACCGGCCAGGTCGATCGTCAGGTGCGCGAGCACGGCCCCGGCGATCGAGCTGGACAGCGAGGTGCCGATGGAGCGCATCAGCGTGTTGAGGCTGTTGGCCGCGGCGGTTTCGGACACCGGCACGGCGGCCATGACCAGCGCGGGCATCGCGCCGTAGGCGAGCCCGACCCCGGCGCCGATGATGCTGGAGGCGATCATGAGCTGCCAGATCGTGGACATCATCACCAGGCTCAGGCCGTACCCGGTGGCGACGACGAGCGCACCGACCATCAGCGTCACCTTCGGGCCCCTGGCCCGGGAGATGCGCGCCGACACCGGCGACATCGCCATCATGATCAGCCCGTTCGGTGCCATCACCAGGCCCGCGGCCAGGATCGACTGCCCGAGCCCGTAGCCGGTCGCCGCGGGCAGCTGCAGCAGCTGCGGGATGACCAGCGAGGTGGCGAACATCGCGAACCCGAACACCACGGAGGCGATGTTGGTGAGCAGCACCTGGCGGCGCGCGGTGGTGCGCAGGTCGACCAGCGGGTGCGGCGTGCGCAGCTCCCACCAGCCCCACACCGCCAGCACCACCAGCCCGGCGACGAGCAACCCGGGGGTCAGCCAACCGCTCCAGCCCCAGTCGGCCCCCTTGGAGATCACCAGCAGCAGGCACAGCAGCGCGATCGACAAGCCCACCGCGCCCGGCAGGTCGAACCGACCGCGGGTGCGGACCCGCGACTCCGGCACGAGCGTGGTCACCAGCACCGCCGCGGCGGCGCCCAGGGCGGCAGCCACCCAGAACAGCGTGTGCCAGTCGGCCTTCTCGGCGATGAACGCGGCCGCGGGCAACCCCAGCGCCCCGCCGACACCGAGGGAGGCGCTCATCAGCGCGGTCGCGCCACCGAGCCGCTCCGGCGGCAGCTCGTCGCGCATGATGCTGATGCCCAGCGGGATGACGCCGGAGGACAGGCCTTGCAGGACCCGCCCGACCACCATCAGCACGAGCCCGTTGGACAGCGCGCAGACGACCGAGCCCAGCACCAGCATCCCCAGGCTGAACAGCAGCATGCGCCGCTTGCCGTGCATGTCGCCGAGCCGACCGACGGTGGGCGTGGCCACGGCCGCGGCCAGCAGGGTGGCGGTGATCGCCCACGCGGCGTCCGCCGGGCTCGCGCTCAGCAGCTCGGGCAGCTTGGGCACCAGCGGGATCATCAGGGTCTGCGTGAGCGAGACGACGATGCCGCTGAACGCCAGCACCGGCACGACGGTGCTCGGGCGCGCCTGCGGGGGAGCGGCCGCGGCGGGCGGCGTGCTGGGGGCACGGGTCATGGGTGCAAGGGCTCCCATCGTCGGGTGGCTTGAAATCCGCTGGTCCATCGTGCGTGCAGATCGGCGCACCCGCTGCGGACCCCGCAGGTTTAAGTCAGCTGCTTGACTGACGATAGCAGTCGGCGTTTCACTGGGGCCACCGGCCGCGGTGGGGCGGCCGCCGGGACGCGGCGATCTGCAGGTCACACTGGAGGTGCTGCTGCGCGAGCTCGGAACCGGCCGCGCGGCCGCGCCAGTCGGAGCGGCCCTGGGCCGCGCTAGGTTCCAGTGCGGTGGTGATCATGATGGCGCGAACGACGGGGTCGACGCGGGCGGCGGCGACGCGGGAGCTGATCCTCTCGGCCGCGGAGCGGCTCTTCGCCGAGCACGGCGTGGTCGCGGTGTCGAACCGGCAGGTCAGCGAGGCGGCCGGGCAGGGCAACAACACCGCGGTCGGCTACCACTTCGGGTCGAAGGTCGACCTGATCCGCGCGATCCTGCGCAAGCACAGCAGCCCGATCGAGCAGCTGCGCGCCGAGATGGTCGCCGAGGTCGGCGACTCCGCGGACGTGCGCGACTGGGTGGCCTGCGTGGTCCGCCCGTCCACCCGGTACCTGGCTGCGCTCGGCGCCCCGACCTGGTTCGGCCGCTTCGGCGCCCAGGTGATGACCGACCCGGCCTACCGCCAGATCATGGTGGCGGAGTCGCTCAACTCGCCCTCGCTGCTGCGGGCCACCGACGGGCTCCACAGCTGCCTGCCGGACCTGCCGCTGGAGGTGCGCTTGGAGCGCCGGGACATGGTGCGCCAGCTGATGGTGCACATGATCGCGGAGCGGGAGCGCGCGCTGGCCGAGGGGGAGCCGACCCCGCGGCGGACGTGGGAGGACGCGGCGAACGGCCTGATCGACGGCATCGTGGGCCTGTACATGGCGCCCGTGACCGGTCCCGCCCGCTGACCCGGCGTGGCATCGTGGTGGTGCACGGGGGTCCGTCGAGTTGAGCGAGGTGTCTTGAGCGAGCTGCGAGAAGTCCTGGTGGTCGGCGCGTCTGCCGCCGGTCTGTCCACAGTGGAAGCACTTCGGCGGAAGGGCTACCGCGGTGCGGTGACCGTGCTCGGCGCCGAGCGGCACCTGCCCTACGACCGGCCGCCGCTGTCGAAGAAGGTGCTCTCCGGCGAGTGGCAGCCCGACCGCGCCAACCTGAGGCAGGAGGCGGCCCTGGCGGCGCTGGACGCCGAGTTCGTCCTCGCCGACGCCGCGGTGGGCCTGGACCCCGCGACGCGGGCGGTGCGGACCGCCTCCGGCCGGGAGCTGGCCGCGGACGCCGTCGTCATCGCCACCGGCGCGAAGCCCCGGACGCTGCCCGGGCAGGACGGGCTGGACGGCGTCCACGTCCTGCGCACCCTCGACGATTCCGCAGCCCTGCGCGAGAGCCTGCTCGCTGCTTCGCGGCTGGTCGTCGTCGGTGAGGGCGTGCTGGGATCGGAGATCGCCGCCACGGCCCGCACGATGGGCCTGGCGGTCACGGTGGTCGGCCCGCAGCCGCTGCCGATGGCCGCCCAACTCGGCCCGCTCGTCGCGCAGCGCCTCGCCGACCTGCACGCGGAGCGCGGCGTGGTGCTCCGCCTGGGAACCGGCGTGGACGGCTTCACCTCCGAAGGTGGCCGGGTCACCGGCGTGCACCTCAGCGGCGGCGAGGTGCTGCCCGCCGACGTGGTCGTGGTCGCGGTCGGTGCCGCCCCGCAGACAGCCTGGCTCGCCGACAGCGGCCTCAGGATCGACAACGGCGTGGTCTGCGACGCGCACTGCCGCGCGGCGCCGGGCGTGTACGCGGTGGGCGACGTCGCGCGCTGGTGGCACGAACCCTCGAAGTCGTTGCTGCGCCTGGAGAACCGGACGAACGCGACGGAACAAGCCGCCGCGGTGGCGGCGAACGTCCTGGGCGAGGAGCTCCCGTACACGCCGATCCCGTACTTCTGGACCGACCAGTACGACGCCAAGCTCCACGTCCACGGCACCGTCCCACCAGACGCCGAAGTGGCGGTGGTGGAGGGCTCCCCGGCCGAAGGCCGCTTCGTGACCCAGTACAGCCGCGCAGGCCGAACGGTCGGGGTCGTCGGCTGGAACATGGCCAAGCAAGCCCGCCTCCACCGCCAGCAGATCACCTGACCTGCGTCCGCCCCCAGGCCTGGTTGACCGCCTCGACGATGTGCTGGTATCCCGTGCACCGGCAGAGGTTGCCGGACAGGAGCTCGCGGATCGACTCGTCGTCCGGGTGGTCTTCGGGCTCGGCTGCGGTGAGTGTCGTGAGCAGGCCCGGGCTGCAGAAGCCGCACTGGAGGCCGTGGCAGTCCTTGAAGGCCTGCTGGAGGGGGCTCAGGCCCTCCTGCGGGGTGAGGCCCTCGACCGTGGTCACCTCGGTTCCGTCCGCCTGCACCGCCAGGGTGATGCAGGAGCGCGCCGGTTCGCCGTCGACCAGGATCGTGCAGGCCCCGCAGACGCCGTGCTCGCAGCCCGCGTGGGTGCCGGTGAGGCCGAGGTCCTCGCGGAGGAAGTCCACCAGCAGGCGGCGCACGGGGACCGCGCGCTGGACCTCCCGGCCGTTCACGGTCAACGTGATCTCCCTGCTCGCGGACGGTGTTTCAGGCATTCGACACCTGCTTCAGGGCTCGGTGCGCGGCTGAGCGCAGGGCGGCGCGTCGGGTGTGCGGGTCGGCGCGGGGGTCGTCGGGCGGGGCGGTGGCGTCGGCTGCGGCTTGGGCCGCGGAGGCGATCAGCGCGTCGTCGAGCGCCTGCCCGCGCAGCACCGCTTCCGCTTCGGGGAGGCGCTGGACCGTGCCGCCGATGCCGAGCCCGACCAGGCGCGCTTCGGTCACCGCACCATCGGCGACGTCCAGCGCGGCGGCCACGCCCGCGAGGGCGAAATCGCCTGCACGCGTGCCGATTTCGGCGAACCCGCAGCGCGCAGCGCGAACCGGCACGCGTACCTCGGTGAGGACCTCCTCGGCGGACAGCGCGGTCTGGAACGGTGCGACGAACAGGTCCGACGCCGGGATGGAGCGGCGGCCGCTGGTGCCGGTCACCACCACCTCGGCGTCCAGCGCGACGGCCGCCGCGCACAGCTCGGCTGCCGGATCGGCGTGGGCGAGGGAGCCGCCGATGGTGCCCCGGGAGCGGATCTGGTGGTGTCCGACGTGGCGCAGCGCCAAGCCGAGCAGCGGGCAGGACTCCCGGACCAGCTGGGCGGTCTCGGCGGTGCGCTGGCGCACGCCCGCGCCGATGACCAGGACGTCGTCCTTGCGGCGCAGCCCGGACAGCTCCGGCAGGCGGCCGATGTCGACCAGGACGCTCGGGCGGGCCAGGCGGAAGTTCATCATCGGCAGCAGGCTCTGTCCACCCGCCAGCGCCTTCGCGTCCTCGTCGGCGGCCAGCAGCCGGACCGCCTCGTCGAGGGTCCCCGGGCGGGCGTAGTGGAACGGCGGTGGCTTCACGACCGGGCCTCCTCGATCAGCCGACGCACCACCGACGGGGTCAGCGGGGTGGAGTCGAAGCCGGTCACGCCCAGCGCGTGCTCGACGGCGCTCGCGATCGCAGCTGGCGGCCCGATGATGCCCGCCTCCCCGGCCCCCTTGATGCCGAACGGGATCTCGGGCGCCGGGCTGCACAGCTCCTCGGTGGTGATGTCGGGGACCTCGCAGGCCGTGGGCAGCACGTAGTCGGCGAAGGTGGTGGCCAGCGGTTGCCCGTCCTCGTAGGGCAGCTGCTCGTGCAGCGCCCCGCCGATGCCCTGCGCGACACCGCCGTGGACCTGCCCGGCCACGGTCAGCGGGTTGATGACGCGGCCGCAGTCGTGCACCGCCGCGTACCGCCGCACCCGCACCACGCCGGTGCCGGGGTCGACCTCGACCACCGCGGCGTGCGTGGAGTTGGTGTAGTTGGCCGCCGCGTTCATCTTCCCGTCCGGGCGCGGCCCGTGGTCGACACCGGGCGGTTCGTAGCTGGCCCGCGCGTCCAGGCCCGGAGCGAGCCCCGGCGGCAGCTCGAAGGTGCGGGTCAGGGCCACCCGCGCCACCTGCGACCAGGGCACCGAGCTGCCGGGGCTGCCGCGCACCTGGAACCCGCCGTCGGCCAGCTCCAGGTCCTCCGGAGCCGCCTCCAGCAGGTGCGCGGCGATCTCGGTCCCCTTGCGCCGCAGCACCTCCGCGGCCTGCGCGATGGCGCCACCCGCCACCAGCGCGCTGCGGCTGGCGTAGCTGCCCAGGCCGAACGGCGCGGTGTCGGTGTCGCCCATGACGACCCGCACCTGGTCGATCGGCAGGGCCAGCGACTCGGCGACCAGGGTGGCCACCGCGGTGTGCGCGCCCTGGCCCATCGCCGAGATGCCCACCGCGACCGTGACCCCACCATCTGGGTCGAAGCGCAGGTCCGCCGCGTCCTGTCCGCTGCGGATGCCGGTCACGGAGAAGGCGCTGGCGGCCACCCCCTCGATGTAGGTGGCGTACCCGACGCCCAGGTGCGCGCCCGGCTCGGCGCGTTCCCGCTCCTCCGCGAGCATCTGCTCGCCGAGCTCCACCGCCCGCTCGAAAGCCGCGCGGTGGCTGCCGGAATCCAGCCGCGCGCCCGCGGCGGTCTCGTACGGCAGGTCGTCCGGGTCGAGGATCATCCGGCGGCGCAGGTCGAGCGGGTCGATGCCCAGCTCCCGGCCGATCTTGTCCACCAACCGCTCGATCGCGAAGGTGCCCTCCGGCATGCCGTAGCCGCGGTAGCCACCGAGCGGGGTCTTGTTGGTGACCACGCCCTCGACCGCCACGCACTGGTGCGGGATTCGGTACGGCCCGCACAGCGACCCGACCGCCACCAGGCTCGGGCCGAACCCGCCCGGGAACGCCTCCCCGGACCCCAGGTCGGTGCGGATCCGCCCGCGCAGCGCCGCGATGGTCCCGTCGTCGCGCACCGCCGCGGACAGTTCGATGCGCATGTCCCGGGCGTGGCAGGCGGTGAGCAGGTGCTCGTGGCGGTCCTCGACCCAGCGGACCGGGCGGCGCAACCGCACCGCCAACCACGGCACCAGGTAGTCCTCGGGGTACAGCTGGTTCTTCTGTCCGAACCCGCCCCCGACGTCGGGCGTGATGACCCGGACGTCCCGCTCGGCCATGCCGAGCACGCCGGCCAGCATCGAGCGCACCAGGTGCGCGGCCTGGGCGGAGATCCACACCGTCAGCCGGTCGCCGTCGTACTCGGCCACCACCCCGCGGGTTTCCAGCGGAGCGGCCGCGTGGCGGTGGGTCGTGTAGGTGCCGCTGATCGTGCGGAAGCGCTCGAACGCCGCGTCCACGGCCGGGTTCTCCGGGGCCATCGACAGCAGCAGGTTGTCGCCCCACTCCGGGTAGAGCAGCGGTGCGTCGGGGGCCAGCGCCGCGTCGGTGGTGGTGGCGGTGGGCAGCGGGTCGAGGTCGACCTCGACGAGTTCGGCGGCGTCCTCGGCGAGGTAGCGGTCATCGGCGACCACCACCGCCAGCGGGCACCCGACGTAGCGGACGCGGTCGCGCGCCAGCAGGGCCTGCCGCACCGGGCGCACCCACTCGACCAAGTCCGGGAGCGGGCCGATGGGCAGGTCCGCGCCGCTGACGGCGGCGTGCACGCCCGGCGACCGCAGCGCGGCGGAGGTGTCGACGGCGCGCACCTCGGCGTGCGGCAGCTCGCTGCGGACGAACGCGACCTCGAGCATGCCGGGCCGCACCACGTCGGCGATGTAGCGGGCGCGGCCGGTCAGGAGGCGGTCGTCCTCGATCCGGGGAACGCGTGCGCCGATCAGCGTTGGGCGCGTGCTCTGCATCGGTTGCACTCCCCGGACTCCTGGCCACCGCCCGGCGGACAGCGGCGATCTCATCCGGAAGGGTCCGGCACTTCCGGCCCCCGTGCAATCCACCGAACGAGCACTGAACCGCGGTGCAAGCCCCCAGCCCTCGGAACCTGCGCGACCCGAAGCCGCACCCGGTCCGAATCGGAGAGGTTCTCGCGTCCGGGATGTCGCGACTCCCACGGACATCGGACCACACGCCACCACGGCTCCGTCGCCTCCGCACCCATCAATGTCCCACCCCCGCAGGACGTGAAGACCTCAGTCCCGACACGCCCGAGGACCGCAGTTTCAATTGAAACTGCGATCCGCCCTGCCCAGGGTTCGCAGTTTCAATTGAAACTGCGGGCCGCCCGCGTGGCCGGGGTTACCCCGGGGTGAGGTGGGGGTGATTGCGATGGGGTGATCTCAGTGAAAGCGCCCCGACGCATCACCGGTGTGTCGGGTGCCCGACACACCGGTGGTTACAGTTTCAGTTGAAACTGTAACCGTCCCCCACTCCTCTGCCGACGCGTCACCACTCGCACGCACCCGAATAAGGACCCTTCACTGGCCCAGTCGGAGAAGGCACCCGTCATCAACTTCCGCGATCGGCGCTGGGTGTCGGTGGGAGCGGTTTCGGCACTCACCTGGGGTTACAGTTTCAGTTGAAACTGTGGATCATTCGGCGACTCGCTCGTGCGGGGCTGGTGAGATCACCTCGATGGGGATCAGGTGGGTGAGCTCCATTGGTATCGCGCCGGTGGTGGAGCGTTTCGAGGGGCGGGGGTCAGAGCCAGTTGCGGCGTTTGAAGACCGTGTAGAGGCTGAGGCAGACCGCGAGCATCAGGACCACCGCGAAGGGGTAGCCGAAGGGCCAGTGCAGCTCCGGCATCAGGTCGAAGTTCATGCCGTAGACCGTGCCGATCAGGGTGGGGGCGAACAGGATCGCCGCCCAGGCCGAGATCTTCTTCACCTCCTCGTTCTGGACGAGGCTGGCCTCGGTCATCTTCTGCATCTCCGCGTTCTGGGCCTGGGTGACCAGGGTGGCGTTCACCGTGAGAATCTTGTCCAGGAGCTGGCGGAAGCCGTCCGCCCGCTCGCCGACCGTGGTGGCGTGGTCGGCCACGTCGCGCAGGTAGCGCTGCAGCTCCTCGTCGATGCCGTACTTGGTGAAACCTGCCTCGAGCTGGCGCAGGATGCCCAGCAGTGGCTGGGTGGCGCGCTGGAACTCGATGACCTCGCGGGTCAGCTCGTAGATGCGCCGGGAGACGTGCGGTTCGGCTTCGAAGACCTCTGTCTCGATCTCGTCGATGTCGTTCTGCAGCCCGGCGATCACCGGGGCGTAGCCGTCCACCACTTTGTCCAGGACCGCGTACAGCACCGCTTCGGGACCGCGGCGCAGCAGGTCGGGGTCCTCCTCCATGCGCCGGCGGACCGCCGACATGTCGGGGGACTGGCCGTGCCGGACGGTGAGCACGAAGTTGGTGCCGATGAACAGGTGCAGCTCGCCGAAGCTGACCTCCTCGGCCTCGTCCACGTAGGTCGCGGCGCGCAGCACCACGAACAGCGTGTCGCCGTAGCGCTCGATCTTCGGCCGCTGGTGCGCGACGATCGCGTCCTCGACGGCGAGCTTGTGCAGGTCGAACTCCTCGGCCGCGGCCTGCAGCTCCTCCTCGGCCGGTCGGTACAGCCCGATCCACGCCATCGTGTCGGGCTCGTCGCGCAGCCGCCGGTAGGTTTCGGCCAGGCTCGCGGGGGTGGCGATCCGGATGCCGTCGCGGTAGATCGCGGTGTCGATCAGCGGCCGGTCGGCCAGCGGTCGCTCGTCATCCGAACGGGGGTCCATCGAGTGCTCGGGCGCTTCGGGTTCGGTTCGCCGGGGCTTGCGCCGCGACCGGGGACGCCATTCGGGCACGGGAACCTCCTGGATGTCGGAGCAGGCGTTGGCCGAAGACCTCGCTGTCCACGATCGAGGGGAGCCTACCCAGCCGAACCCCGGGTCTGCCGTTCCGGCTCGGGACGCGCCGAGTCCGCACCGTCCACCAGGGAGCGCGCCACCGCTGTCCGCGGGTGGGCCAACAGCGCCGCGGTGGGGGAGCGCTCGACGCAGCGGCCCGCGTCGAGCACGAGGACCTCGTCGGCGACCGCGGCGACCGCGCCCAGGTCGTGGCTGATCAGCACCACCCCGACGGCAGTGGTGCGCAGCGTCGCGCCGAGCAGGCCGAGCAGCTCGGCGCGGTTGATCGGGTCCTGACCGGTGGTGATCTCGTCGCAGATGATCACTGCGGGCTTGGCGAGCAGTGCGCGGGCCACCGCCGCGCGTTGCAGCTGACCGCCGGAGAGGGTGTCCGGGCGGCGGTCTGCCTGTGCCTGGTCGAGGCCGACCGACGCGAGCACCTGTTCGGCCTCGGCGCGGGCCTGCGCGGCGGAGGCACCGCGCGTCAACCGGGCGGTCCGGGCGATCTGGGCGAGGACCGGGCGGAACTCGTCGAAGGACGCCCTGGCGTCCTGGTGGATGTACTGCACCTGCGTCCGCCGCCGGTCGCGGTGCCGGATGTTGGCGGCCAGGGCCACGCCGTCGAGCAGCACCTGACCGAAGCTCGGCCGGGTCAGCCCGGCGAGGCAGCGGGCGAGCGTCGTCTTGCCCGAGCCGGATCGCCCGACGACCGCCAGGCACCGGCCGGGCGGGACCACGAGGTCGATCCCGTCCAGCAGGCGGTCGCCGTTCTTCGCGACCTTGGTGAGCCCGCTCGCCCGCAGCCCGCCCTCCGCCGGTCGGGGAGCTTCAGCGGCGGGTGGGCGGGGTTCGGCGGCGAGCAGGGCTCGGGTGTGCTCGTGGGTGGGAGCGGTCAGCACGTGCTGGCCGCGCTCGACGATCCGGCCCGCGTGCAGCACCACGGAGGTGTCGGCAGTCCGGCGTGCCAGGCCCAGGTCGTGGGTGAGCAGCAGGATCGCGGTGCCCCGACCGGCCATCTCGGTCAGCGCCGCGACGGCTTCGGACTTGGTGATGGCGTCGAGCCCGGTCGCTGGTTCGTCGAGGATGAGCACGGCGGGGCGGTTGACCACCGCCTGCGCCAGCACCGCCCGTTGCTGCTGCCCGCCGGAGAGCTGGTGCGGGTAGCGGTCGAGCAGCTGGGCGTCGAACCTCGCGGCCTTCAAGGCTTCGGGGATCGCGTCCGCGTCGTGCGCCAGCTCGGCCAGGACGCGGCCGACCTTGCGGAGCGGGTTGAGCGCGGCGGCGGGGTGCTGCGGCAGGTAGCCGATGACGCCAGCACGTGCGGCCCTGCGCTGAGCTCCGATCAGGTTGGTGCCGCGCAGCGCGGCGGTACCGCCCAGCACCACGCCGCGGCGGCTTTCGCCTTGCAGCGCCAGGCCCAACGTCGTCTTACCGCTGCCGGACTCGCCGATGACGGCGGTGATCTCGCCCGGCCGCAGGTCCAAGTCGCAATCGGCCAGCAGGGTGCGCGTCCCGGCGGAGGCACACAGACTCCGTGCGCTGAGGACAGGTTCGGTCATTGGCCCCCGCCCCTGCGCGCGAGCGCGTGGTCCAGCAGCAGGTTGAGGCCCGTGCACAGCGAGACCAGCAGTCCGGCCGGGACCAGGACCGCGAGCGGTTGCAGGAACAGGGCCTCCTTGTTGCGCTCGACCAGCACCGCCCAGTCGCTGGCCGACGGGGCGAGCCCGAGCCCCAGGAAGTTCGCCGACGCCAGCAGGGAGAGCACCAGGCTCAACCGCGAGCCGGCGTCGACGAGCACCGGGCCCAGCACGCACCGCCCGACGTAGCCGAGGTGGATCCGCCACCACGGCTCGCCCTGCATGGTCATCGCCTCGACCGCCGCGCGGCAGCCAGGGGCCAGCGCGGCGCTGCGGACGATCCGCACCACGGCGGGCAGCTGGAGCAGGGCGGTCGCCAGCGCCAGCGCCACCGCGCCGCGCCACCCGGCGGCGGCCAGCACCATCAGCACCAGGAGCCCGGGCAACGCGAGCAGGAAGTCCAGGACCCGGCCCGTCCAGCGGTTCGCGACGAGCAGCCCCAACGGCACACCCACCAGGTAGGACACCAGCAGCGAGGCACCGGTCAGCGCCACGATCGAGGCACCGCCGCTGAGCGCGAGCGCCGAGACGTCGCGGCCCAGGACATCGGTGCCCAGCGGGAAGTTCGCGCTCGGCCCTCGCAGCGGCGCGGACACGGACTGCACCGAACCGGCCAGCAGCGGCCCGGCCAACGCGATCAGCGCGGGGACACCGAGCAGCACCGAGCCGACGATCGCCGAAGGGCGCTTCACCCGATCACCTCGCGTTGTGGGACCAGGCGGCGGGAGGCGAGGTCGGCGGCCAGGTTCAACGCGATCGTGGTGGCGGCGAACACCAGCGCGTAGCCCTGCACCGCGGGCAGGTCGCGGACCAGCACCGCGTTGACGAAACCGGAGCCCATGCCGGGCAGGGCGAAGACGGCCTCCACGACCACCACACCGCCCAGCAGCCCGTCGACCGCCCGGGCCAGCTGCTGCACGGCCGGAGCCAGCCCGTTGGGCAGCACGTGCCGGAACAGCACGGTGCGCTCGGGCAGGCCGTGCAAGCGGACGTGCAACGCGTACTCGGCGCCATCGGCTTCGGCCACCCCGGTACGGACCTGGCGCGCCAGGGCGCAGAGCTGTTTGCACACCAGCACCCCGACCGGCAGGACGAGCACCGCGGGCTGCCCGAGCAGCGCCCACCCGGAAGCACCGGCCGCAGTGGCGGGCAGCCAGCCGAGCTGCACCGAGAACAGGGCGACGAGCAGCAGCGCGAGGGCGAACTCGGGCACCGAGTTGAGCACCACGACCGCGCTGGTGAGCGCCCGGTCCAGGCGGGAACCCCGGCGCACCCCGGTGGAGACGCCGACCGCCACCGCCAGCGGGACCACCACCGCGAGCGCGAGCAGCGCCAGCACCGCGGTGGTGGCGAACCCGCGGGCGATCTCGTCGGCGACCGGGGCGCCGGTCAGCAGCGAGGTCCCCAGGTCGCCGCGCACCGCGCCACCCAGCCAGTCCAGGAACCGCTCCCACACCGGCCGGTCCAGCTGCAACTGCTCGCGCAGCACCGCGATCTGCTCGTCGGTCGCGTGCTCGCCGAGCACGACCACCGCCGTGTCGCCCGGCAGCAGGGAGGTGAGCGCGAAGACGGTGACCGCCACCGCGAGGAGCTGCAGCGCGGCGACCACCAGCCGCCGCAGCACCAGCGCTGCCATCAGCTCAGCGTGGCCCGTTCGAAGCGCGCCCAGTCCAGCGAGTTGGGCGGGGCCGCCCGGATCCCGGACACCGCGTCGGACACCGCCACGTTCCAGTCGCTGAAGCCCCACACGAGCAACCCGCTCTCCTCCCGCGCCAGGCGCTGGGCGTCGCCGAGCAGGCGGGACCGCTCGGCTCCGTCCACTGTGCTCAACGCCCGATGGAACAGCCCGTCGAACTCCGGTGACCGGTATCCGGTGTAGTTGCTGGTGCCCGCACCGCTGCGCAGCCGCTCCGCCAGGAACGTGGTCAGCGGCAGCGGCGCGGTCCGGGTGAGGGCGGCGACGCCGTTGGTGCGGATGTCGCTGAAGTAGGTCTCCGCCGGGCCGATCCGCGGGGTGACGCGCAGCCCGACCTCGGCCAACTGCTGGGCGATCAGCGTCGCGGCGGACTCGAAGCACGGGTCCACCGAGCTGGTGAGCAGTTCGAACCCGGCCAACCCGGCCTCCCGCACCAGCGACCGGGCGCGGTCGACGTCGCGGCCGCGCTGCGGCAGGTCCGGCGGGTAGTGCCTGAGCCCCTTGCCGAACAAATCGTTGCCGACCTGGCCGTGCCCGCTCAGCGCCACCGAGACGAGCGCTTCCCGGTCCACACCGGACAGGACGGCCTGCACCAGGCGCGGATCGTCGAACGGTGCGCGGTCGACCTTGAGCGCCACCGCCTGCATGGTCCCGTGCGGCGCGGCGAGCAGCTGGGCCCGCCCGTCGCGCTGCACCAGTTGCGCGGAGTTCGCGCTGATGTCGTGGATGTAGTGCACCTGGCCGGACAGCAGTGCCGCGACGCGGGCGCTCTCGTCGTTGATGGGCACGAACTCCAGCTCGGCGATCGCCGGAGCACCGCCCCAGTACCCGTCGAAGCGGCGGAACACGGCAGGTCGGCCGGGCTGGAACGTGGCGAACCGGAACGGGCCCGAGCCGACCGGGGCAGTGAAGTCGCGGGTCCCGGCCGGGACGATCTCGGTCGCCGGGGCGCCCCACGCCGACGGGAACTCGAAGTTCGGGGCGTGCAGCACGAGTTCCAGCTCAGTGGCCGACCGCGCCCGGCTGGCCGCGAAGTCGACGCCGAGGAACTGCTTGCGGGCGGGCGAGGCCGTGGCGGGGTCGGCGATGCGGCGGTAGCTGTGGAGCACGTCCTCGGCGGTGACCGGGCGGTTGTCGTGGAAGCGGGCCTCGCGCAACCGGATGGACCACCGGGTGCCGGTCGTGTCGGGCTCCCACGACTCGGCCAGCCGCGGCACGACGCTCATGTCGTGGGCGTAGCCGACCAGCGTGTCGAACAGCGCTTTGGCCCGGGCCTGGTCTACGAACAGCGAGCTGAGGTGCGGGTCGAGCGATTCCTTCGCGCCGCCTGTCGGGAACGCCGCGCGCAGCCGTCCTTCTGGTGCGGACGCGCCGCCGCAGGCCGGGATCGAGGCGACGGCGAGCGATCCCAGCGCCCCCTTGAGCAGTGCCCGCCGGTTGACGGTGGTCATCGAGTTCCCTTCCGGTCCCGGCGCGCGGTGCTGCTCGCTCAGGACACGGTGGATGGAGCGCGCCGCACGTCCCCGTGCGCGAGGGGTGGGGGAACCGGTCAGCGCGCGACGGTTGAGGTCAGGACTTGCCTTCGGTGCGGCGGACAACCCGACCTCGCCGCTTGCTCCGCTGGCGTGCTGCCGCGCGGGATGAGTTCGTGGGACAAGCTCCAGCAGCGTGCAGCCGCATGGTTGGCGCACCTCCTCCGGGGCTCCGCGACCCCGTGCGAATCGGCACGACGGCGCCAGTCTCCTGACTCGTGGATCGACGCTGGCCGCCTGCCTTCCCACCGCGGTCGCGGCAGTGGCTCGCGTGGCGGCAGCTCCCCACTCACAGTGGCGGGACCGTGCCGGATTCGCACCGGCTTCCTGCGCACCGTCGCATGAACTCCAGCGGCGACGTTGGCACCGGACGGGGTGGGTGTCAAGGGCGGTGGGGCGAGATCACGTCCGGGGTCGGGGCAGTGCTCCGGGCGGCGGCGCTGACCTCTACCATTCGGGGGTGGCCGCCTACGACTTCGACGCCTTCGAGCACCTGGACGCCTCGGACCTGCCGCTGCGCCAGCAGCGCATCCTGGCCGCGATCCGGGACTGGGTGAACCGCTACGGGTACTCGCCGAGCACCCGCCAGATCGGCGAGGCGGTCGGCCTGCGCTCCTCGTCCTCGGTGTCGAAGCATCTGAACGCCTTGGAGGACAAGGGTTTCCTGCGCCGCAGCGCGACGGTGTCCCGACCGATGGACGTGCGGGCGTTCCTCCAGCCGTCGGCGGCGCGCGACGACGAGACCTCGGTGCCGGTGCCCGTGGTCGGCGACATCGCGGCGGGCGCCCCGATCACCGCGGACGAGCACCTCGACGACGTGATGAGCCTGCCCCGCGAGCTCACCGGCCGGGGCACCGTGTTCGGCCTGCGGGTGCGCGGCGATTCGATGGTCGACGCAGCGATCTGCGACGGCGACATCGTGGTGGTCCGCCAGCAGCAGGAGGCGCACTCCGGGCAGATCGTGGCGGCGATGATCGACGACGAGGCGACGGTGAAGGTCTACCGCCGCCGCAACGGCCACGTCCTGCTCGAACCCCGCAACCCGGCCTACGAGGTCATCGACGGCGACAACGCGGTCGTCCTGGGCGTCGTCGTCTCGGTCCTCCGCAGCGTCTGACCCGGTCGTGAGCGCGTAACAGTGTTCCAGCACCGTTTCGCGCTCACGACGGTCGTGAGTGCGTAACGGTGTTCCAGCCCTGTTTCGCGCTCACGACCCCTGTTCGCGTCGGTGATGGCGGGCTCGGGGCGGGCTACGGTGTCGGCATGGACAGCGTTGAGGGGCTCCGGAACAGGTTGCGGGAGTTCGCGGCGGCGCGGGACTGGGAGCAGTACCACACGCCGAAGAACCTGGCGATGGCGCTCAGCGGGGAGGCCGGTGAGCTGGTCGCGGAGCTGCAGTGGGTCGACGACGCCGGGGCCGCGGCGGGCCTGGCGGACGGCGGGCTCAAGGACCGGCTGGCCGACGAGGCGGCCGACGTGCTGCTCTACCTGGTCCGGCTGACCGACGTCTGCGGCATCGACCTCCTCGACGCCGCCAACGCCAAGATCGACCGGAACGAGACGCGGTTCCCGCCGGGGGCCTGACCTGCGGTGTCCGATGTGGACACCGCAGCCCGCCCGGGGGTCAGGCGCGCCGCTGGCGGTGCTGACCGGCCGCGGTCCGCGCGGCTTCGCGCTTCGCCTCGGCCTTGTCCCTGATCCGGGCGGCTTCCCGCTTGACCTCCTGCTGGGTGGCGCGCTCCTGCTGGAGCCACTCCGGGTTCTCCTCGCGCAGGGCGTTGATCTGGTCGGTGGTCAGCGGCTCGGTGATGCCCGCCCGGGTCAGGCCGCCGATGGAGATGCGCAGTCGCGCGGCCACCACCTGGCGCGGGTGCGGGCCGTTGCGGCGCAGCTCGCGCAGCCACTCCGGCGGATCGGTCTGCAGGGCGTTCAGCTCTTCGCGCGAGACGACGCCCTCCTGGAACTCAGCGGGGGTGGCTCCGAGGTACACGTCGAGCTTCTTCGCCGCGGTCGCGGGCTTCATCGTCTGGGAGGTCTGGCGCGCCTTCATGCCCTCCAGGGTATCGACCGCACCGGCACCACCTGCGCAGACGCCCGGTAACCTGGGCCGCGTGACTGGTTCGGACGAGCAGCCCTCCTTCAGGCTCGGCTACGTGGCGGGCGTGACGCCCGGCAAGTGGGCGCGCAAGTGGGCGGAGCGGGTGCCCGAGGTGCCGCTGGAGCTCGTCCAGGTGCCCGCCGCCGACGCCGCCGACCTGGTCGGCCGCGGCGAGGTGGACATGGTGCTGCTGCGGTTCCCGGTCGACCGCACCGGCCTGCACGCGATCCCGCTCTACACCGAGGCGACCGTGGTGGTCGTCCCGAAGGACCACGTGGTGACCGCGGCCGAGGAGGTCTCCAGCGACGACCTGGCCGACGAGGTGGTGCTGCACCCCCTCGACGACACCCTCGACTGGGCGGGCCCGCCCGGCCAGCCCGCGATCGAGCGCCCCGCCACCACCGGGGACGCCATCGAGCTGGTGGCGGCCGGAGTGGGGTTGCTGGTGGTCCCGCAGTCGCTGGCCCGCCTGCACCACCGCAAGGACCTCACCTACCGGCCGGTGACCGACGTCCCGCAGTCCCGCGTCGCGCTGTCCTGGCCGGAGGAGGAGACCACGGACCTGCGGGAGCAGTTCATCGGCATCGTGCGCGGCCGGACGGTCAACAGCACGCGCGGCCGCCCGCCGACACCCCCGCAGGACAAGCGCAAGCGACCGGCCGAGGCGAAGAAGCCGACCGGTCGCCCGCGCGGTCCCGGGAACCCGCGCGGCGGCAGGCGCGGCAAGCCCCGCCGCCGCTGAGCGTGCTCACCCCAGGCCGGGCAGCACGAACACCAGCCACAGCGCGGCCGGGACGGTGGCGACGATGGTCGCGCCGTAGCGCAGCAGCTGCCGGAAGAACACCTCGCGGTCGACGTCCTTGGCGTTGGCCAGCACGATCGCGCCGTTGGTGGAGAACGGGCTGACGTCCACCACGGTGGCGGCCACCGCGAGCGCGGTGATCATGCCGATCGGCCCGATGCTGCCCTCCTGCAGGAAGGGCACGGCGAGCGGGATCAGCGCGCCCATGAGCCCCACCGACGAGGCGAAGGCGGACACGATCCCACCGATGTAGCACAGCAGGAGCGCGGCCAGCAGCGGGACGCCGATCCCGGCCACGGAGTGGCCCACGTAGTCGATCGTGCCCATCGACTCCAGCACGCCGACGTAGGTGAGCACGCCGCAGATCAACAGCACGGTGGGCCACGCGACCTCGCTGGGCGCCTGCTTGGCCATCTTCGGGGAGAGCACGCTCAGGACCACCGCGGTGGTCATCGCCACCAGCCCGACGTCGAGGCCGAACCCGAGCGTGGTGACCACCAGGACGACCAGGCCAGCCAGCGTGAGCACCCGGTCCCGGTTCAGGCCGACCTCCTCGGCGGGCTCCTCGCCGCCGCTACCCGCGCCGACGGTGACCAGCTGCTCGGCCTCGGCGGTGCGCCGCAGGCGCAGCCCGCCGAACACCACGAACACGACGGCGGCGATCACCGCGTTGACCACCAGGCTGCCCAGGAACAGCACCACCGGGTTGCCCGGCAGCCCGCTGCGGTCCAGCACGCCGTTGACGATCGTGCCGTAGATGCTGATCGGGGAGAAGCTCCCGGCCTGCGTCCCGTGCACCACCATCGCGCCCATGAGCAGCGGGTTGATCCGGTGCTGGGCGGCGAGGTTCAGCGCGATCGGGGCGACGATGGCGGCCGCGGCCGGGCTGACCGCGCCGATGGCGGTCAGCACCGCACCGATGCCGAACATCACCCACGGGATCAGCGCGATCCGCCCGCCGACCAGCCGCACGGCCTGGCGCACCAACCAGTCGGTGGTGCCGTTGGCCCGCGCGATGGCGAACAGGAAGGTGACGCCGACCAGCACGACGAACAGGTCACCGGGGAACCCGGCGAAGATGTCGTCCTCGGACATCCCGCCGACCAGCGTGCCGACCAGGAAGGCCGCGGCGAAGGCCAGCACGCCCATGTTGATCGAGAGCGTGGTGGCGATGACGAACGCGGCGACCAGCACCAGGATCGATGTCAACTCGGGCGGCACCGTTGCCTCCTTGCCGGGCGGGCAGCCGCCACCACGGTGTGGTGCGCGGCACAGTGGCTGACTGGCTAGGCCACTTTCAGCGATCAACCCGCCGAAGTCAAGACCTCGGTGGCCAACTGGCTCAGCCACTGCGCCGCCGGTTCAGCGGATCTCGATGCCGAATACCTCCAGGGCGGAGTAGGCGCCGAGGGCCGCGATCGCCAGGCTGCTCAGGACCAGTGCCGCGGTCACCAGCGGGTGCGGGCGCAGGCGCTTGTCCGGTTCCCGCGCGCGCAGATACCAGACGGCGATCACCACCGCGACGAGGAAGACGCCACCGCCGAACCCGCCGATCTGGACCATCAGCACCGGGGACTGGACGAACAGGTAGGACGCCGCCCACAGCGGGGGCAGGCAGTACGTCAGGGCCCGGATCGCGCGCTCCCGCACCACGGGGTCCCGCCAGTCCAGGACACCGAGGATGCCGAGCGTGTTGGTCCACAGGCGCGGCACGCTCGCGGTCGAGCCGACGATCGTGGAGAACAGGACCGCGATGGCACCGAGCAGGAACAGCACCTCCGCCCACGGGCCGAGCGTGTCGGTGTACATCCGGGACAGGATGGTGATCATGTCGTTGCCCTCGGGCACCAGCTGCTGCGGGTGCAGCACCGAGGCGCCGATGACGTAGAACGACAGCGTGCACAGCGTGCACACCAGCCAGGAGACCGCGACGTCCAGCTGCATCACCTTCAGCCAGCCCACCGCGCGACGGTCCCGCTCCGGGGTGCCGTCGGCGGGGCCGGTCCAGCGGGCGTAGCCCTTCTCCAGGCACCAGTAGGTGTAGGTGGTCATCTCGTCGGCGCCTACGCCGGTCAGGCCGAACATCGCCACCGCCATGCCCAGCGCCCCGGCGGGCACCGCCAGCTGGAGTCCGCCGGCGAGGTCTCCTGGCGTCCAACCGAATTCGGTGAACGGCAGCGCCAGCGCCAGCGCGACGGTGATCAGCGTGAACAGCGCGACCGCGAGCACCGAAGCCGTCTCGACGGTGGAGTAGCGGCTGCTGCGCAGCAGCGCGACCGTCCCCACCACGATGATCAGCGACCACACCGCCGTCGAGGTCCAGCTCAGCGGGGCGCCCGCGATCGGCCACAGCACCGAGCACGCCGCGGCCGCGCCGCCGATGATCCCGCCGCGCTGGAACATCTTGGCGAAGTCCATGCCGATCCACAGGAAGTTGATCCAGCCGCCCCGCCGGGTGCGCGGCTTGACGTCGCTGAAGGCCTCCAGCGCCGGTCGTCCGTGCAGGACGGTGAGGCGGCCGAGCTCCAGCTGCACCCAGACCTTCACCGTGGTCGCCGCGATGATCAGCCACAGCAGGGCGAAACCGGCGCGGGCCCCGAGTGAGGTGGTCAGGATCAGCTCACCCGAGCCCACCACCGCAGCCGAGAGGATCATGCCGGGGCCGAGGTAGCGCAACCGCGCCCGGAACGTCGTCGGCGGCTCCGCGACGTCCTCCGCGCTCAGCGCGTACGGGTCCACCCGTGTGCTCGTGCCGCTCATCGGACCAGCTCCGGGGCGGGGTCGACCGGCGCTGATCGCGACCGGCCGGGGCGGACGTGTTCGATCTCCATCGACTTCCTCGTTCTCTGCGCGGTTCTCCGGGTGGTTCGGCTCAGGCGGCGGCGTGCGGGGGTTCGGCGCCGTTGAGCGCGGCGAGCACGCCTTCGGCGACCGCGAGCCCCATCGCCCGGTTGGCCTCCCTGCTGCACGCGCCGATGTGCGCGGTGAGCACCACGTTGGGCGCAGCGCGCAGCGGGCTCGCGGCCAGCGGTTCGACGGCGAAGGCGTCGAAGCCCGCACCGGCCAGGTGCCCGCTGTGCAGCAGCTCCGCCGCGGCCGACTCGTCGACCAACCCGCCGCGCGCGGCGTTGAGCAGGATCGAGCCGGGGCGCATCGCGGTCAGCCGGTCGCGGTCCAGCAGCGGCTCGGCCCCGGGTGTCGCGGGCAGGTGCAGGCTCACCACGTCGTTGTCCAGCACGGTGTCCAGGTCGACCGCCGGGACCTCGCCGAACGCCTCGGCGGGCAGGTGCGGGTCGTGCGCGGTCACGGTCATGCCGAACGCGGTCGCGTACCCGGCCACCAGCCGACCGATCCGGCCGAAGCCGATGATGCCCAGGCCCCGCCCGGCCAGCTCGCCGCCGAAGGTCTTGGGCCAGCCCCCGGCGCGTACCGCCCGGTCGTTCGCGCTGATCCCGCGCGCGACGTCGAGCAGCAGCCCGAACGTCAGCTCGGCGACCGCGCGCGAGTTGCTGCCGGGCGCGTAGACCACCCGGACCCCGGCCTCGCGCGCGATGTCGAGGTCGATGTTGTCGTAGCCGACGCCGTGCTTGGCGACGACCTTCAGCCGGGGCGCCGCCTCGAACACCTCGCGGTCGATCCGGTCCATGCCCACGATCAGCGCCTCGGCCTCCCCGACCCGGTCGAGCATGTCGGCGCGGGGCAGCGCGGCGTCCTCGCGGGGCCGTTCGGCGCGCACGCCCGCGTCGCGCAGCATGTCCCACGGCTCGGTGGAGAACCGGCCGAACGTCGGGGTGGTGACCAGGACCAGGGTCATGCGACCTCCTGCCAGCCGGGCCAGTCCGGGTCGAGCCGGACGTGGGTGATGGACGACCGGTGGTGGGTGAACGCCACGTGCACCCGGCCGCGGTCGTCCTGGACGATCGACGGGTAGGACAGCTCCCGGTTCAGCCCGTCGCGGGAGTTGTTGGTCAGGCAGGTGCCCTCCCCCTGGGCGAGGTCGGGGTGCCGGTGCCAGGTGCGCCCACCGTCGGCCGAGGTCGCCAGCGCCAGCGGGGCCCGCGGCGCGCCCCAGAACGCCTCCCGGTCGTCGCAGCCGCCGTCGACGGCGACCGCGGCCCGCTCCTGCCCGGCGAGCGCGCCGTGCTCGTCCACCTCGTCGTAGAGGCCGGCCCGGCGGTGCGTGGCGTCGGCCGCGCTGCTGGCGTTGTAGACCAGCGCGATCCGGCCGTCGGCGAGCGTGGTCGCCTGGATCGACGAGTTGTTGTTGGGCAGCCGCAGCGGTTCCGGGACCGTCCACTCCAGACCGTCCGGCGAGCTGCTGGTGCGGATCACGTCGGCGAAGCGGCTCCGGTAGAACGCCACGTAGCCCGCACCGGAGGGCAGCACGTTCATGTGCACCGACCCGCGGCTGCTCGGCACGTCGTGGCGCGTCCAGCTCGCGCCCGCGTCCCGGCTGGCGTACACCGCGCTGGTGTCCTCGCCGCCGGTCCAGGTGCCGGTGGTGGGGGTGGTACAGCGGAAGGCGGGCAGCAGCCAGGTGCCCTCCGCCGTGACCTGGACCGGTTGCCGGATGAACACCCCGCCCAGCTCGTCGGCGGGCAGCAGGACCCGCGGTTCGTCCCAGGTCCGGCCGCCGTCGGGGGAGCGGCGGGACCGCACCTCGGCGGTGTCCTGGCGGCCCGCGCGCTGCGCGGTCCACAGCAGCCACAGCACGCCGTCCGGTGCGTTGAACAGCACCGGGTTCTGCTCGGAGCGGTCCGGGTCACCGGTGAGCGCGACCGGCTCCGACCAGGTGTCGCCGTCCGGCGCCAGGCGGGAGAACCAGATGCGGATGTCGTGCACGCCCTCCTGGGTGCCGCCGAACCAGGCGCAGCCGAGATCCCCGCCCGGCAGCACGGCGAGGTTCGCCGCGTGGCACTGCGCGACCGGGGCGGTGAGCGTGGCGTCGGCGCGCCCGGGGCCGTTCTCGCGCAGCCTCACCGCTCACCCCGCGCGGACGCCAGGTGCGCCTTCGCCGCCTGTTCGAGGTGCACGAGGTCGCAGGCCACCGTCGCGTAGGTGTAGCCCTGCGCGAGCCGCCGCTGGGCGACCTCGCCGCTGGGGGTGTGGATGCCCGCGGCGATCCCGGCCTGCGCCGCGGCCTCGGCGATCTTGGCCACCGCCTCCTCGAAGACGTCGTCCACCGCGGGGTCGGTCGAGGTCGCGCCGCCGACCGCCAGCCGCAGGTCCGACGGGCCGACGTACACCCCGTCCAAGCCGGGCGTCGCGCAGATCTCGGCGACGTTCGCCAACCCCTCCGGGGTTTCGACCATGGCCAGCACCAGCACCGACTCGTTCGCCTCGGCCGGGTCGGGGCCGACGCGCAGCTGCGAGCGCATCGGCCCGTAGGAGCGGCGGCCCTCCGGCGGGTAGCGGGTGGCGCGCACCGCCGCCGCGGCGTCCTCGGCGGTGTCGACCAGCGGCACGATGACGCCCGTCGCGCCCGCGTCGAGCACGCGGCCGATGGCGAAGGGGTCGTTCTGCTCGACGCGTACCACGGCCGCCGAGGTGGCGCCCGCGTCGATGGCGAGCACCGCGTCGCGGATGCCGGTGTAGCCGAGCAGGCCGTGCTGGGCGTCGACTGCGACGTAGTCGTAGCCGAGCCGGGCGAGGCGCTCGGTGGCGATCGGGTCGTCGAGCACCACCCAGTAGCCGATGGCCTGCTGGCGGTTCCGGATGCGGCGGGCGAAGTCGAGTGCGGTCACGGCGATGTCCTCCTGGTCTCCGAAGTGCCCGGGTTGGGCGCTGGGCGCGCGATCCCCATTGGGATCGGAGGCGCGATTTCCACGCAAGGGCGGTCTCAGCGGTTGTAGGCGGGCATGGGGCCGCGCAGCGCGGCGCCGACCTCGTCGCAGGCGGCGGCGACGTCGGCGGGCAGCGGGCCCTTGCGCAACGCGGTGATGTTCGAGGTGAGGTGGTCCAGTTTGGATGCTCCGAGCAGCACGGCGTCGACGACCGGCCGGGTCAGCAGCCAGCGCAGCGCCAACTCGGTCAGCGGCAGCCCGGCGCCCTCGGCGATCCGCCCCAGCGCCGAGACGGCCTCGAACAGCCGCTCGTCCCAGTAGCGCTGCCGGTACATCCCGGCGAGCAGCGAGTCGCCGAAGCGCCCGCTGCCGGGGTCGCTGCCGAAGTGGTGCTTGCCGGTGAGCAGCCCGCCGCCGAGCGGGTTGTAGACCACTGTGCCCAGTCCGGTGGACCTCGCCATCGCCGCGTACTCGTCGTCGATCCGGCGCGCCAGCAGGTTGTAGAGCTGCTGCGCCACCACCGGCCGGGGCGCGCCGACCCGGTCGGCGACGTGGTTGAGCTCGACGACCTGCCAGGCCGCGAAGTTCGACACCCCCAGCTCGCGGACCTTGCCCTCCGCGACCAGGTCGGCGACGGCGCGCAGGGTGTCCTCGACGTTCGCGGCGTAGTCGGGCTGGTGCAGGTAGAACAGGTCGATGTGGTCCACGCCGAGCCGCCGCAGGCTGCCTTCGACGCTGGCCCGCAGGCCCTGCGGCGAGAGCGGCGAATGCTCCCCGGCGTCCGGGTGCGGGATGCCCGCCTTCGTCGCCAGCCTGATCCGGTCCCGGCGGGGTGCGATGAGCGGTGCCAGCAGCTGCTCGGTGGTGCCCCCGGCGTAGCCGTTGGCGGTGTCCACGTCGGTGATTCCGGCGTCGAGCGCGGCGTCCAGCATCGCCTCGGCCTCGGCGGCCGCAGCGGTGTCGCCGAAGGTCATCGTGCCGAGCACCAGCCTGGGGTCGGTCATGGTCTTCCTCCCGTGTCGGAGATCGCGGTCAGCAGGTGCCGCGGTTTGCGGCCGGTCATCGTGGTCGGGTCCAGGGCGGCGTCGCGCAGCGCGCGCGTGTAGGCGGACGCGGGGCGGGTCAGCACCGCACCCACCGGGCCGCGCTCGACGACCTCGCCGCGCCGCAGCACCAGCACGTCGTCGCTGAGCTCGTGCACCACACCGAGGTTGTGCGAGATCACCACGTACGCCACCCCGGTCTCGGCCTGGATGTCCTTGAGCAGGGCCAGGACCTGCGCCTGCACGGACACGTCCAGCGCGCTGGTCGCCTCGTCGCAGACCAGCACGTCGGGGCGGCAGGCCAGCGCCCGCGCGATGCCGATGCGCTGCCGCTGCCCGCCGGAGAACTCGGCGGGACGCCGGTCCAGCGCGCTGGGCGGCAGCTCGACCCGCTCCAGCAGTTCCCGCGCCTGCTGCCTGCGGTCGCGCACTCCGCGCAACCTGAGCGGCTCGCCGACGATCTCGGCGGCGGTGAGCCGCGGGTCGAGGGAGCCGTAGGGGTCCTGAAAGATCATCTGCACCCGGGAGCGCAGCGGGCGCAGCCGCCGTTCGGACAGCTGCGAGATGTCGGTGCCCGCCAGCAGGATCCGGCCCGACGTGGGGCGCTGCAGGCGCACGATGCTGCGCGCGATGGTGCTCTTGCCGCACCCGGATTCACCGACGATGCCAACGGTGCGGCCCCGGTCCAGGCCGAACCCGACACCGGAGACGGCGCGGAACACCTCCCGCCGGCCGGGGCCGGGGAACTCGACGACCAGGTCTTCCACCCGCAGGACCTCGCTCACGCCGTCGCCCCCTCACCGGACAGCCGCGGCACGGCGGCCAGCAGCTCCTTCGGGTACGGGTGCTGGGGCGCGCCGATGACCTGCTCGACCTCGCCGCTCTCCACGAACCGGCCCGCGCGCATCACGTGCACCCGGTCGGAGACCATCCGCGCCACGCCGAGGTCGTGGGTGATCATCAAGATCGCCACCCCGGTGCGCTCCTGCAACTCCATGAGCAGGTCCAGCACCCCCGCCTGCACGGTGACGTCCAGTGCGCTGGTCGGCTCGTCGGCGACCAGCAGCTCCGGTTCGCCGACCAGCGCGCAGGCGATCAGCACGCGCTGCTGCAGCCCGCCGGAGAGCTGGTGCGGGTAGCGCTCGAGCACCCGTTCGGGGTCGGGAACCCGCACCCGTTCCAGCAGTTCCGCCGCCCGCACCCGGGCCTGCCGCCGGGTGGTGCCCCGGTGCCGCAGGCGGACCAGCTCCACCAGCCGCGATCCGACGGTGTGCACCGGGCTGAGCGCGGTCATCGGGTCCTGCGGGACGAGTCCCACCACCCGCCCGCGCAGGTCCTGGATCGCGGCGGGGTCGGCGATGACGTCGTGCCCGGCGAGCACCGCCCGGCCCGACAGCACGGCCAGGTCCGGCGGCAGCAGCCGCAGCAGGCCCATCGCCGTGGTCGACTTGCCGGAACCGGACTCGCCGATCAGCGCCACCGCCTCGCCCGGGTCGACGTGCAGCGAGATCCCGTCCACGGCGCGGACCACACCGCGCGCGGTGATGAGTTCGATCTGCAGGTCCTCGACGTCCAACAGCCTGCTCATGCCGCTCCCCTCCGAGTGCGCGGGGCGTCCCGCAGCCCGTCACCGAGCAGGTTCACGCCGACCACCAGCAGCACGATCACCAGGCCGGGCAGCGTGACCAGCCGCCACGACGTGGTGATGTAGTCCTGTCCGTCGGAGATCAACCGCCCCCAGGTGGGGAACGGCCGCTCCGGACCCGCGCCGAGGTAGCTCAGCGCGCTCTCCAGCAGCACCGCCTGCGCCAGCAGCAGGAGCACGACCAGGCTGGTCTGCCGAACCACGTTGGGCACCAGGTGGCGCAGCAGCACGCCGCGGTGCGTGAGGCCGAGCGCGCGGGCCGCCTCCACGTAGGGCTTCTCGCGTTCGACGAGCACCATCGACCGCGTCATGCGGGCCACGTCGGGCCACTGGGCGATCGCGATCACGGCGGTGATCACCGGTACCGACGGCCCGAACAACGCCACCACGAGCAGCAGCATCATCAGCAGCGGCAACGACATCTGCGCTTCGAGCAGGCGGGAGACCACCGCGTCCACCCAACCGCCGAAGTACCCGGCCGCGGCGCCCGCGGCGAGCCCGATCAGGCCGGAGACGACCACGGCGAGCACCCCGATGAGGATCGACACCTGCCCGCCTTCGAGGACCCGGGCCAGCACGTCCCGGCCCAGCTGGTCGGTGCCGAACAGGTGCCCGTCGGTGATCGGCGGCAGCCGCCGCGCCCCGAGGTCCTGCTCGGTGGCCGCGGGCAGCGGGAGCAGGTCGGCGAGCGCGACCGGCAGCACCACCAGCGCGGTGAGGATCGCCCCGGCCCAGATCTTCGCCGTCGCGGTGCGGGACCGGCGGGTGGCGCTGGCCCTCCGCAGGTGGGCGGGTGTGACGCGGCTGGGCCGCTCCGTCGTGGTGTTCATCGCGCCGTGTCCCTTCCGAGGCGCACCCGCGGGTCCAGCAGCGGGTACAGCAGGTCGACGAGGAGTTGGGCGAGGATCGCCAGCGCGGCGGTGACCAGCACCGTCGCCTGGATCAGCGGGTAGTCGCGGGTTTCCAGCGCGCGCACCACCAGCGAGCCGACGCCGGGCCAGTTGAACACGACCTCGACCACGACGACGCCGTTGAGCATCGCGGCGAACCGGGTGCCCAGCGCGGTGAGCACCGGGATGGCCGAGTTTCCGAGCGCGTAGCGCCACAGGATCCGGTGCTCCGGGATGCCGTGCGCGCGGGCCACCGCGACGTGCGGCGCGGTCAGGTTGCCGACCATCTCGCGGCGCACCAGCCGGGAGATGAGCGCGACCTGCAGCAGCGCGACGGTGACCGCGGGCAGCACCAGCCCCGACCACGTGGTGAAGCCGGAGGCGGGCAGCACCGGCAGCAGCACGGAGAAGGCGGTGAGCAGCATGATGCCGCTCCAGAACTCGGGCATCGACTGGGCGGCGACCACCGCGACGTTCGCGCCGGTCTCGCGCGCGGAGTCGGCGCGGCGGGACATCCAGATCCCCAGCGGCAGCGCGACCACCGCGGTGAGCGCGATCGCGGCCAGCGCCAGCGTGATCGTGTAGGGGACGCGGCCGAGCACCACGTCCAGCGCGGGGGCCCGGAACGAGTAGGACGTGCCGAGGTCCCCGGTGAACAGCTGCCCGAGGAACGTCAGGTACTGCGCGGGGATCGAGCCGTCCAGGCCGAGCTGGGCGCGGATCTCCGCCAGGTCCTCGGTGCTGGCGTTGGGTGCGGCGAAGGCGGTGGCCGGATCGCCCGGCGCCATCCGGATCAGCACGAACACGGTGGAGACGGTGAGCAGCACGACCAGCGCGCTCTGGCCGAGCCGCTTCGCGACGTAGCGGACCACCTCACGCCCCCAGACCGATGCCGGTGAGCTCGTAGGAGTTGGTGGCCTCCAGCGAGACGTCGGTGACGCGGGTGCGGTAGGCCAGCACCGAGTTCGGCACGAACGCCCACATCGCTGGCCACGAGTCCCACACCACCTGCTGCAACCGGGCGGTGACCTGTTGGCGGCGGGCGGTGTCGACCTCGGCGTAGGCCTCGTCGAGCAGGGCGAGCACCTCGTGGTTGACGTAGCCCTGGTAGGTGTCGCGGGTGAGCTCGCGCTCGGGGGTGCCGCCGTACATGCCCTGCAGGATCGGCAGCGCCGCGCCGACGGGGGAGGCGTAGCCGTTGCCCAGCACGTCCCAGTCCCCGCCGCGGCCCTGGCGCCACTCGGAGATGTCGCCGCCGGGTTCGAACTGGCGCAGCGCCACCGGGACCCCGATGTCGCCGAGCATCTGCACGACGGCTTCCATCACGCTGGTGTCGCCGGCGAACTCCCCGGTCTCCCAGATCAGCGTGAGCCGCAGGTCGCCGTGGCTGATGCCCTCGGCTTCCAGGACCTGCTTGGCGCGCCGCGGGTCGAACTCGTAGCTGCCGCAGCGGACGGCGCCGTTGAGCGTCTCGGCGACCGGACCGGTGGCCGAGCGCACCGAACCGGACAGCACCTCCTCGGCCAGCCGCCGCCCGTCCACCGCGAGCGAAAGGGCCTGCCGGACGGAGGCCTTGGCCAGCGGGTGGTCGGCGGGTTTGCGGAAGTTGTAGAAGAGCTGGTTGATCCGGGTGCCGCGGACCTGCTCGATGGCGACGTCGGGCAGCCCGCGCAGCTGCACGGCCGAGTCGGGGGAGATGGTGTCGATGATGTCGAGCTCGCCGGAGCGCAGCCCGACCACGCGGTTGGACTCCTCGGGCACGAACCGCACCTGGACCTGCGCCACGCGCGGCGGTGCGGCCCAGTAGTCCTCGTTGCGGCGCAGGGTGTACTCGCCGGTGCCGCGGTTGGACGCCACCACCACGTACGGGCCGGTGCCGACCCCGCTCTGCAGCTCCTCCGGGCGGTTCGCCGCGGCCGGGGTGATGAGGATGTTGGCCATCAGGTAGTCCAGGACCGGCAGCGGGTGCTCGGTCTCGAGGGTGAAGGTGCGGTCGTCGACGGGCACCACGGTCGGCCACTCCGGGAAGAACGCCGCCAGGTAGGAGCCGCTGACCTGCCGGTACATCTCCAGCGCGGTGCTGACGTCGGCGATGCGGACGGGGCTGCCGTCGGAGTAGCGGAGCCCCTCGCGCAGCCGCGCCGTCCACTGCGCCGGGGCGGTGCGCTCGAACCGGTCGGCGAGCACCGGTACGGGGGTGAGGTCGGGGCCGATGCGGGTCAGCCCCTGGCGCACCGCGCGCTGCACGGTGACCGCGGCGTCGAACTGGTTGAGCTTGTTGTCCAGCGAGACGAGCGTGCGGTTGAGCCCGAGGCTCACCGAACCGGGCGGGGGTCCGCCGGTGGGGCCCGCGCAGCCGGGGAGGACCGCCGCGCCGCCGGCGACGCCGAGCGCTTTGAGCAGTGTTCTTCGGGATAACCGCGCCGATCGCGGCGTCGCCGTCCGCACCTGGAACCTCCCGTGAGCACCGTTGCCGAGGGCCTGTTGGTGCGACACGCTGACATAGTTGCGCGAGATGCGCAATATAGATAGCGTGATTCGCGCAGAAAGTGCTGTGCGGGTGTGGTCGTCAACGCGCCGAAGATCACCAGCTTTGCCGGTTCTGGTGGCATCCCCTGGGAATGGCGAGACGGCAGGGCCGGTGGCCAAACTTGCGCGTTTCGCGCACAATCACGGAGTGCAAGCGTGCGCGCCCCGGCCCGGTGGCCTGGTCGCGACCACCCCGCCAGCCCGACCCCCAGGAGGCCCAGTGAGTCCGTCGTCGCCCGTCATCGCCGTCACCATGGGGGACGGGGCTGGTGTCGGTCCCGAAGTCGTGGTGGGCGCGCTCGCCGACGCGGCCGTGCACGAGCTGTGCCGACCCCTGGTCATCGGGGACGCCCACCGACTGCGGGAAGCCGCCCGGCTGCGCGGCACCGCGGTCGAGGTCGTCGAGGTCGGCTCCCCTGCCGAAGCCCGGTTCGAGCCCGGGCGCATCGACGTCGTCGACCTCGGGCTGCTCCCGGCGGACCTGCCGTGGGGGAAGCTGAGCGCGGTCGCCGGTGAAGCCGCCTACCAGTACGTGCGCGTCGCCGCGGAACTCGCGGTGGCGGGGGAGGTGCAGGCGATCTGCACCGCCCCGCTCAACAAGGAGGCGCTGCACGCCGCCGGGCACCTCTACCCGGGGCACACCGAGCTGCTCGCCGCGCTCACCGGCACCGAGGAGGTGTCGATGATGCTGTCCACGCCGAAGGTCAAGGTCATCCACGTGACCACGCACATCGGGTTGGTCGACGCGATCGCGCGGATCGAGCCCGGCCTGGTGGCCCGCACCGTCCGCCGCGGCCACGTGGCGATCCGCGCCTCGGGGGTCGAGGCGCCGGTCATCGGGGTGTGCGGGATCAACCCGCACGCGGGGGAGAACGGGCTGTTCGGCGCGGGCGAGGAGGAGGCGAAGATCGTCCCGGCGCTGGAGCAGCTGCGCGCCGAGGGCATCGACGCGCGCGGCCCGCTGCCCGCCGACACCGCGTTCTTCCTCGCCAGCCGCGGTGACTACGACCTGATCGTGGCGATGTACCACGACCAGGGGCACGCGCCGGTCAAGGTGCTGGGCATCGAGGCGGGCGTGAACATCACCGTGGGGCTGCCGGTGATCCGCACGTCGGTGGACCACGGGACGGCCTTCGACATCGCCGGAACCGGCGTCGCGGAGGTGGGTAGCATGGTCGAGGCGTTGCGCCAGGCCGCGGACCTGGCACCGGTTTCGGTCGGCTGAAGGGACGACGAGTGGCCCGCGATTCCAAGCTCCGCCGGGAGGCCATCGTCCAGCTGGCCACCACCACCGGTCTGGCCGGTGTGGACGAGCTGTCCGCCCACTTCGGGGTCACTGCGTCGACGATCCGGCGCGACCTGGCCCACCTCGAGCGCGCGGGCGCGCTGGCCCGCACCTACGGCGGGGCGATGGCGATCGTCGCCCACCCGGAGGCGAGCCTGCGTCAACGCGTCGGCGAGGAGTTCGAGGCCAAGCGCGCGATCGCCCGGTGGGCGGCCCGCCAGCTCGGCGCGGGCGAAACCGTGCTGCTCGACGCGGGTTCGACCACCGGAGCCCTCGCCCACGAGCTGCGCGGCGGCCCGGCGCTGACGGTGGTGACGACCGGCATGACGGCCCTGCAGGAGCTGGCGTCGGCCGAGGACGTGACGGTGGAGTGCCTCGGCGGGGTGCTGCGCCCGAAGAGCCAGGGGTTCATCGGTCCGCTGGCCGAAGCGGCGCTGGAACGCCGGACCTTCGACCGGGTCTTCCTGGGCGCGGACGGGGTCACCGCGGAGGACGGCATCTGCGAGGCAGACATCCGGCAGACCCGGCTCAAGGAGCTGATGGCGCGCCGCGGCGACCACGTCTACGTGCTGGTCCACGCGGCCAAGATCGGCCGCCGCCCGTTCCACGCCTGGGCCCCGCTACCTCCTAAGTGGACACTCGTGACGGATGCCGCGGCGACCGGTGCGGACCTGGAACCGTTTCGCGCCAAGGGGGTTGCGGTCGTCGTCGCCGACGAGCACGGCAACGACGTGTCGGCAACCTCCTGTTAGCGAACTTCGCGAGCGCTGTCAGGCCGGTGGGCCATACTTGGGCCGAACGAAGATCGTGATGTGTGGAGGCAGCGATGACCACGATGAGCCGGGCGTACCTGCGGGCAGCGGAAGCCGCGGTTGAACTCCTCCGGGACCCGGCGGTGTCGGCTGCCTGGGACAAGCCCAGCGCGTTGCCGGAGTTCAGCGTGCGGGGGCTCGCCGGGCACCTGGGCTCCCAGGTCCTGCACGTCACCCGCATGCTGGCTGCGGAACCGGTCGCGGAGCGGCCGATGTCCCTGACCGAGTTCTACGGCGCGGCGCAGGCCTTCCACACCGGCATCGACTCGGACATCAACGTTCGCATCCGCGAGATGGGCGAGGACCTGGCGGTCGACGGGGCACCGGCGCTGGCCGCCGAGGTCGCCGCGGCCGTCGAGGAGCAGCGCGCCGCGCTGCCCGCGGAACCCGACGACCGGGTCGTCTCCTTCGGGCAGCGCCCGGTGCGGCTGGCGGACTACCTGGTCACCCGCATGATGGAAATCGCGGTGCACTCCGACGACCTGGCCGTCAGCGCGGGCATCGAGACCCCGGAACTCCCGCACGAGGTCGTCGAGCCGGTGATCGGGCTGCTCGCCGAGCTCGCCGTCGTCCGGCACGGCCAAACCCCGGTCCTGCGCGCGCTGAGCCGGGCCGAACGGGCCCCGGGAACCATCGCGGCGATCTGAGCAGGCCCCGCACCAGCAGCGCCGTTCGGCGATCGCCGATCATCGAGCGGCGCGTTGGTTATCATCTGCGGCATGGCGTCCGAAACACCCGCGAGTCGCGGTGAGATGCGCGCGTCCAACGCCGATCGCGAGGCGGTGGTGCAGCGGTTGCAGGAAGCCGCGGGTGAGGGGCGCATCGACTTCACCGAGCTGACCGAGCGGGTGGACCAGGCGTTGGCGGCCAAGACCTACGCGGAGCTGGACCCGCTCATCGCCGACCTGCCGGTCTCGCAGGTCGCCCCTCCCACCGAGCCGCTGGCCGTCGACGGCGGGAAGTACGGGAACTCGCGGACCGGGCGCTGGCAGGTCCCCGAGCGGATCAGCGCGCACGGCGGCTGGGGTGGTGTGAAGATCGACTTCAGCGAGGTCGACTGCAGGCTCCCGGTGATTGACGTGGAGGCGCACGGCCAGCAGGCCGGGGTGACCCTCGTGATCCCCGAGGGCTGGGCCGCGCAGGTCGGCGAGATGGAACCCGGCCTGGGCGGCTTCAAGGACAAGACCACTGCCCACCGCGAGCCCGGCACCCCCCTGCTCCGCCTCAGCGGAACGGGCGGCATGGGCGGAGTGGTCCTCCGCCACCCCAACGCCTGGGAACGCCGCAAACTCCGCCGCAAGGGCTAGGGAACCTCCTGAACGCCCACCAGAACACCGGGCCGACCATGGCATGATGCGCGGCGTGGTTGTGGAGATGAGTGTGCGGGAGCACCGGTTGGTGTACGGGTGCATGGGGCTTGGTGGGAGCCGGGACGAGCCGCTCGGGGCTGGTGACGTCGCCGCGGCCGAGGTTGCGGTGCAGGCTGCGCTGGATGCCGGGATCACCATGTTCGACCTCGCCGACATCTACCGGAACGGCAAGGCCGAGGCCGCTTTTGGTGAGGTGCTGGCTCGTTCGGCCGGGTTGCGCGAGCGGATCGTGCTGCAGACCAAGTGCGGCATCCGCGTGGCGGATGGCGAGCGGCCGGGGATCTACGACCTGCGTGGGCGCAGCATCGTGCAGCGGGTTGAGGAGAGCCTCACCCGGTTGCGGACCGACGTGCTCGACGTGCTGCTGCTGCACCGGCCGGACCCGCTGGCCGATCCGGAGGACGTCGCCAAGGCGCTGATGTCCCTGCACGAGCAGGGGCTCGTCCGGGAGTTCGGCGTGTCCAACATGAACGCCGCGCAGATCGCGCACCTTCAGGCGCACCTCGGGGTGCCGCTGGTGGTCAACCAGCTGGAGATGAGCCTGCACCGGCGGGACTGGGTCGAGGACGGCGTGCTGGTGAACACGCCCGCGAGCGCGGCGAACGGGTTCCCGGCCGGGACGGTCGAGCACTGCCGCCGCAACGACATCGCCCTGCAGGCGTGGGGACCGCTCGCCCAGGGGCGCTTCACCGGGCGCCAGGAGAGCACGACCGAGCAGGCGACCGCGCAGCTCGTCGCGGAACTCGCGGAAGCGAAGGGCACCTCACCGGAGGCGGTCGTGCTGTGGTGGTTGCAGCGCCACCCGGCCCGCATCGCACCGGTCATCGGGAGCACGAACCGCGAGCGGGTCCTGGCCTGCCGGGACGCCGCGCAGCGCGAACCCGACCTGACCCACGAGGAGTGGTACCGGCTCTGGATCACCGCCCGCGGCGAACCCCTGCCCTGACGCCAGCGCGACCGAGCGCGCCCCGGCCCCGGGCCGGAGAATGCGGGACGCGTGGTCCGCGGGGGAAGGGACGGAGTCATGGGCGCGATCAAGGTGGTCGGTCTGGTCCAGCACCCGCGTCGGCACTGCACCGAGGTGGTCGGGGCGATCGCCGAGTGGGCGGGCGAGCGCGGCATCGAGGTCGTCGGGCTCACCGGCGAAGCCGCTCCCGGGCTCCCGGAGCTCAGCGCCGAGGAGCTGGCCCGGCGGGCGGACCTCGTGGTCAGCCTCGGCGGCGACGGCACCATGCTGCGGGCGCTGCGCCTCGCGCACGAGCACCGGACGCCGGTGCTGGGCGTGAACCTCGGGCGGCTGGGCTTCCTGCCCGAGGTCGACGCGCCCGAGCTGGCGGAAGCGCTGTGCGCGATCGACGAGGACCGCTTCACCACCGAGGCCCGTTCCGGGCTGTGCATCACCAGCTCGGGTCGCTCCGTGGTCGCGTTCAACGACATCGCCCTGCTGCGCTCGCCGGGTTGCGGGATGGCCGCGATCGAGGTGCACATCGAGGGGCACCCGTTCGTCAGCTACTC
This sequence comes from Saccharopolyspora sp. NPDC000359, assembly GCF_040300525.1. Classification (NCBI taxonomy): domain Bacteria; kingdom Bacillati; phylum Actinomycetota; class Actinomycetes; order Pseudonocardiales; family Pseudonocardiaceae; genus Saccharopolyspora; species Saccharopolyspora sp. NPDC000359. The sequence continues at coordinate 52,913 of NZ_JBEPDU010000032.1, forward strand.
CGCCGACGCGCTCGTCGTCGCCACCCCGACCGGGTCCACCGCCTACAGCTTCTCGGCGGGCGGGCCGATCGTGTCACCCCAGGTCGGAGGCCTGCTGATCACGCCGGTGGCACCGCACTCGGCGTTCAACCGCGCCCTGTTCCTGTCCGAGCGCGAGCAGCTGGCCCTGCGGATCCTGCCCTCCAGCGGGGAGCTCGGGGTCGAGGTCGACGGGCGCCTCGTCGCCCGCCCGGAACCCGGCACGCTCATCGACATCACCGTCCAACCCGCGGCGGCGCGCGTCGTGCGCCTCGGGCGCACCACCTTCTACCAGCGGGCCCAGCGCAAGCTCCGGCTCACCGGTTCGCCGACCACCTGAGGTCCGCGGTCAGGTCGTGCGGTGGGCGGGCGGCGAGGGCGGCGAACAGGAACTGGAGGAGGCTGAAGAACAGCAGGGCCGCCAACGCCCAGTCCGCGGTCGCCGAAGCGTCGGTGAGCGCGCCGATCAGGGCCGGGCCGAGGGCGGCGAGCAGGTAGCCGTAGCCCTGCGCCATCGCCGACAGGCGGGTCGTCTCGCCGCTGTCGGTGGTGTGCGCGGGGATCGCGGCCATGGCGGGCGCCAGCGCGGCCATGCCCACGCCCAGCAGCCCCGACCACAGGACCGGCGCCGCGCTCGGCGCGACGAGCAGCCCGAGCAGGCCGATCCCGCCGCTGCCGGTGGTCAGCACCATCCAGGTGCCGATGAGCTTGGCGTTGCGGTAGCAGGAGGCGGTGATCACCGCCGAGGCGACGATGCTGACCACGAGGGTCCCGGCGCTGAGCGCGGCGGCGCGGACCGGTCCGACGCCCGTGGTCCGGAGCAGGACCGGCTGCCAGGACAGCAGGGACAGCGCTTGCAGCGACTGCAGGCCCATGAACATCGTCAGGTACCAGGCCCGGGCGCTGCGGAGCAGGGAACCGCGCCGCGGCAGCGGGAGCTGGCGGGCCGCGGCGCTCGTCGTCGTGGCGCGCGAGAGCGGCAACCACAGCAGGAGGGCGGCCGCGACGGGCAGGATCCAGGCGCCCAGCCCGGTGCGCCACCCGCCGATCGAGGTCAGCCAAGGCGTGGTCGCGGTCGCCGTGGCCGCTCCGGCACCGATCACGCTGGCCGACAGGGTGGTGAGCGCGGCCGCGTGCGAACCGCCCAGCTGCTGGCAGACCGCGGGCAGCAGGACCTGCAGCCCGCCGATCGCGCAGCAGGCCAGGACGGTTCCGGCGAGCAGCGACCACTGGCCGTGGGTGATGCGCACCGCCTGCCCGGCCAGCAGCACGCCGAGGAACAGCACGACGCTGCTCAGCGTCCCCCAGCGCTGGCGCAGCAGCGGGACGAGGAACGTCGTCGCGGCGATGCAGAGGGCGGGCAGCGCGGTGAGCGCGGACACCGCCGCGGTGCCGAGCCCCAGCGCGGCGCGGAGTTCGGGCAGCGCCGCGCCGACCGCGGTCACCGCGGTCCGGGCGTTGAACGCGGCCACCACGATGGCGGCGATCGCCAGCGCCTGCGAGCGCTTCCGCGGTGCCGGGGTCTGGACCACGCGCTGGATCGGCAGGGTCTGCTCGGTGGCGATCGCGACGGAGGTGGACATGCGCCTTTCCCGGGCCGTGCTGGTGGTTTCGGCGTCGGCGCGAGATGTTCGCTGCGCCAGGGGTGAGGGCGGAGCTGATGGCTCCGGACCGAGATCATGATAGGGGTGCGCGCGGGAGCCAAACCGGCGACCCGACGATCCACTGTGGAGGCGTTGTGCTACCGGAATGCACGATCCCGCACACGCATCCGATCGCGCTCCGGACTGGCCACCGGGCGGCCGAGCAAGTTAGCCTTGCCTAACGAACTGGGGTTGTCCCCGTCGGCGAGCCGAGGAGTCCGATTGACGACTTACCTGACCGTGACCAGCGCGGAGCTGGTGACCCCCACCCTGCGCCGGGTGTGGTTCCGCACCGACGACCTGTCGGCCTTCGCGGGCAGCGAGCACACCGACCGCTACGTCAAGCTGATCTTCCCGAAGCCGGGGGTGACCTACCCCGACCCGATCGACGTCCGTGCGCTGCGCGGCGAACTGCCCGCCGAGGACCTGCCGACCGTCCGCACCTTCACCGCGCTGTTCCCGGACGTCGAGAGCGGCACGATGGCCATCGACTTCGTGCTGCACGGGGACGAGGGGGTCGCGGGCCGCTGGGCGGCCGCGGCCGCGCCGGGGGACCAGCTGGCGGTCAACGGCCCCGGCGGCGCCTACCGACCCGACCCGGCGGCCGACTGGCACCTGCTGGTGGGCGACGAGACGGCGCTCCCGGCGATCAGCGCGGCCCTGGCCGACCTGGGGCCGGACGCGGTGGTCCGCGCGGTCCTGCTGGTCGACTCCGCGGACCACGAGCCGAAGCTCGACGTCCCGGCCCGCGGCGAGGTGACCTTCCTGCACCGCCGCGAGCTCGGCGCGGACGGCGTGCTCGACGCGGCGGTCCGGGGCCTGGACTGGCTACCGGGCCGGGTGCACGCCTTCGTGCACGGTGAGGCGCACGAGGTGATGCGCCGCATCCGCCCGCACCTGCTCCGCGAGCGCGGCCTGACCCGCGACCAGGTGTCGATCTCGGGCTACTGGCGCCAGGGGCGCACCGAGGAGGGCTTCCGCGAGTGGAAGGCCGAGTTCGCCCGAGTCGAAGGCCGCTGAGGCGGGAGCCGCCCGCGGTGGTCCGACGGCCTCAGTGGTGGCCGCGGATCACCGCGCGGGCTGCGGCGGTGGACTTCCGGACGACCTGGTCGGGGGTGTAGTCCTGCCTGGTGAAGACCCCGTCGAGCCAGAACATGCCGTAGCCGTGGGCTTGGGTGAACAGCTGCTCCATCAGTTCGAGCGCGTCCTGCGGGGCGGCTGAGACCGCCAGGCAGAGCTTCAGGAACTGGTCGGTGAGCCTCCGGGTCTGCTCGTGCAGTTCGGCGTGCTTGGGGCCCTGCAGGCCTTCCGCGTAGATGACGTTCATGCCCGCCCGGCGCTCGATCACGTAGCCGGTGTAGGCGCCGGCGGCGGCCGCCAGCGCGTCCACGGGGTCGTCGTGGGCCTCGACCGCGCTCCGCACGCGTTCCGCGAGCTGGCAGGCGACCGTGGCCGCCGCGGCTGCCAGCAGGCTCTCCCGCTCCGGGAAATGCCGGTAGGGGGCGGCCGGGCTGACCTTGGCCCGGCGTGCCACTTCGGCCACCGAGAAGCCGCTTAGACCGCGTTCGGCGATCAGGTCGAGCGAGACGCGCACCAGCTCCGCGCGCAGGTCGCCGTGGTGGTACTTGCTGCCCATGCCGTACGTCACATCGCCCGGTCGGAATATGTAAGAGCCCTCTTACGTAGTGAATGTAAGAGGTCTCTCACATGATCGGGACCTGTGGCACGGCTTTCCCACGGAGGTTTCATGAGCACGATCACGCACGCTATCGCCGTCCCGGCCCCGGGGGCACCCCTGGAGCAGACGACGATCGAGCGACGTGACCTGCGGCCGGACGATGTGCTGATCGACATCGCCTACGCCGGCATCTGCCACAGCGACATCCACCAGGCCAAGGAGGACTGGGGCGAGGCGATCTTCCCGATGGTCCCCGGGCACGAGATCGCCGGTGTCGTCGCCGCGGTCGGCTCGGCCGTGACGAAGTACCGGGTCGGGGACCGGGTCGGGGTGGGCTGCATGGTCGACTCCTGTGGTGGGTGCGAGTACTGCCAGGCCGGCACCGAGCAGTTCTGCGTGAAGGGCAATGTCCAGACCTACAACGGCGTCGGCTTCGACGGCGAGAACACCTACGGCGGCTACAGCCAGCAGGTCGTGGTCAAGGACGCCTTCGTGTGCCGGATCCCGGAGGGCGTCGAGCTCGACGTCGCGGCGCCGCTGCTGTGCGCTGGCATCACCACCTACTCGCCGCTGCGCCAGTGGGGTGCGGGTCCGGGCAAGAGGGTCGCGGTGGTCGGCCTCGGTGGGCTCGGGCACATGGCGGTCAAGCTCGCCGCCGCAATGGGCGCCGAGGTGACGGTGCTCAGCCAGAGCCTGAAGAAGCAGGAGGACGGCCTCAGGCTCGGCGCCAAGGACTACTACGCCACCAGCGACGAGTCGACCTTCGAGGCGCTGAAGGGCCGCTTCGACCTGATCCTGAACACGGTGTCGGCGAAGCTGCCGATCGACGCCTACCTCGGCATGCTGCGGGTGGGCGGCGCGATGGTCAACGTCGGCGCGCCCGGCGAGCCGCTGTCCTACAACGCCTTCTCCCTACTGGGCGGCAACAAGGTGCTGGCCGGGTCGATGATCGGTGGCATCGCCGAGACCCAGGAGATGCTGGACTTCTGCGCCGAGCACGGCATCGGCGCCGAGATCGAGCTGATCTCCGCGGACGAGGTCAACGAGGCCTACGCGCGGGTGGAGAGCAGCGACGTCCGCTACCGGTTCGTCATCGACACCGCCACCATCGGCGGCTGAGTGACTCCGGCGGCGGCGTGCGTTCCCCCGAGCGCGCCGCCGCCGGTCCCCGGCGGTGCTGCGTACCATGCGCCAGTGGACGATTCGGGCGTGAGCAGTTCCGGGCCACCGGGCGGGCGCATCTCGGTCGACGCGGTGCTGGCCCTGCTCGACCTGGCGGCCAAGGGCCTGCCCGACGAGCACGACGCGGTGGCCGACCTGCTGGCCGCCGAGCAGCTCGACGTTGAGTCGGTGGGGCAGGTCGGGCAGCGGGTGCGCGAGCTGCAGGGCGTGGTGGCCCGGCTGCACCGGCGCGACCGGGAGCTGTCCGCGCTGTTCTCCTGCGCACGGGAACTCGCCGCGCTGCACGACGTGGACAAGCTGGTCTCCGGCCTGGTGCGCAGGGCCCACGACCTCGCCGGGACCGACGTCACCTACCTCTCGGAGTTCGACGAGCGGACCCGCGAGCTGCGGGTCCGCTCCACCGCCGGGGCCGTCGCCGCGGCCTTCCAGCGGTTGCGGGTGCCGCCGCACACCGGGCTGGCGGGCAAGGTCGTCGAATCACGCGCTCCACAGTGGACTGCGCACTACGCGCACCTGCGGGACGTGCCGCACGCCGACAGCATCGACGTCGCGGTCCGCGCCGAAGGCTTGGTATCCATCCTCGGGGTCCCGCTGATCGCGGGGGAGCACGTGCTGGGCGTCCTGTTCGCGGCCAACCGCAGCGAGCACGCGTTCTCCCCGGAGGAGGTCGCGCTGCTGTCGGCCTTCGCCGACAACGTCGCAGTCGTCCTGCAGACCGCCCGCCTGCTCTCGCAGGCCCGCGACGCGGCGGACGAAACGCAGCGCGCGTACGCCGAGCTGGCTCAGCACGTCGAGGCCATGGAACGCGCCGGGCAGGTGCACGAGGAGCTGACCGCCGCCGTCCTGCGCGGTGGCGGCGCCACCGATGTCGCCCGGACGCTGAGCGACGCGTTGCAGCGGCCCGTGGTGATCGTCGACGAGCACCACGCGGTGCTCGCCTCCTCGGACGGCGGCGCGGCGGGGGTGGTCGACGCCTCGCCGGTCCGGGCCGCGCTCGCCGAGAGCAGGCGGTCGGGCCGGTGCACGCTGGTCGAGCCGCCCGGTGCGCACCGCGCGGCCGTCGCGGTGCTGGCCGGGGACATGGTGCTTGGCGGGCTGCTCATCGGTGACGGCGCGGTGGAGCTGGGGGCCGTCGAGCAGCGCACCATCGAGCGCGCCGCGCAGATCACCGCGCTGCTGACCCTGAAGCAGGACGCCGTCCGCTATGCGGAGGACCGGGTCCGCGGCGAGCTGCTCAACGACGTCCTCAGCCCTGACGTGCGCCGGCACTCCGACCTCGCGGCGCGGCTGCGCGCCCGCCGGGTGCGTCCGCAGGACCTGCGCACCGTCGTCGTCGCCGTGGTCGCCCCGGAGCTGCGCCGGGCGGCGCTGCGCGCCCTGGCTCCCACGTCCGGCCTGTCCGGTGAGGTCGAGGGCGTGGTCACGGTCGTCGTGCCGGAAGCCGAGCCGCGGCAGGCGGCAGCGGCGGTGCGGGACCGGGTGCGCGCGGGAACGGGCGTCGAGGAGGTCCTGGCGGTGGCCGCGCGGCCCGCCGACGCCCTCGACGAGCTCGCCGGTCGCTTCGCCGCGGTCCGGGACTGCAGCCAGGTCCTCGCCGCGCTGGGCGTCGAGTCCGCGGCGGCCGATGCCGATGAGTACGCGCCCTACACCTCGATGTTCGCCGGTGAACCGGCCAGCGCGCAGCAGTTCATCGACCGCGTGCTCGGCCCTGTGCTGCGCTGGGACGCCGAGCGCGGCACCGAACTGCTGACCACCCTGCGCCACTTCGTCGACTGCAACGCGAGCCCCGTCCGCGCGGCCCGACGGATGGGCGTGCACACCAACACCGTGCTGCAGCGGATCGACCGGATCACCAGCCTGCTCGGCGACTCGTGGCGCGAACCGGAACCGTTCTTCCGCCTCTCGGTGGCGGTGCGCCTGGCGGAGCTGCGGCGGCGTTTCCAGCTCGACCCGTAGCACCGGGTGCGCAGTCCCTCGCCGACGGCGACCAGCATGTGCGATCGCCCCATTCCTGCCGCGCACGGCTGGGACGTTGATCCATGTCCAGTTCGCCGAGCGCTGCCTACAGTTCCTCGACATACGGACGGCGGTGCGGCCGCGCCGACGCGAGGGCGCACCCGCCGATCACCCGCGGTGCACAGGAGGAACGGTGGCGACCAGTCGACTTGCAGGCTTCAAGGACCGCGCCGTCGCTCAGCGACGGGCCTTGGTGGCGGCGCACGCGGGCGCGGACGAGGGCGACCTGGCCGTGTTCGACCCCAGCGCCGGGTTGGGGCTGGAGCAGGCCGAGCACATGATCGAGAACGTGGTGGGCGTGCTGGGCATCCCGCTGGGCGTGGCGACCAACTTCACGGTCAACGGCCGCGACGTGCTGGTGCCCATGGCCACCGAGGAGCCGTCGGTGGTCGCCGCGGCCAGCAACGCCGCCCGGATCGCCCGGGTGCGCGGCGGCTTCACCACCTCGTCCACCGACCCGCTCATGCAGGCCCAGGTGCAGGTCGTGGACACCGCTGACCCCGAGGCGGCGCGGCTGCGGCTGCTGGAGGCGCGGCACGAGCTGATCGCGCTGGCGAACCAGCAGGACCCGCGGCTGGTCGAGTTCGGCGGCGGGGTCCGCGACCTGGTGGTGCGGCTGGTGGACTCCCGCGTGCAGCGCTACGTCGTCGCGCACCTGGTGGTGGACGTGCGCGACGCGATGGGGGCGAACGCGGTCAACACCATGGCCGAGGCGGTCGCCGACCGCGCCGGGCAGATCGCGGGTGGGCGGCCGCTGCTGCGGATCCTGACCAACAAGGCCGACCTGCGGTTGGCCCGGGCGCGGGCCGTCTTCGACGCCGAGTCCCTGGGCGGCGCCGACGTGGTGGCCGACATGGTCCACGCCGCGGCGCTGGCCGAGGCCGACCCGTACCGGGCGGCGACCCACAACAAGGGCATCATGAACGGCATCACCGCGGTGGTGCTCGCGACCGGCAACGACACCCGCGCCGTGGAGGCCGGGGCGCACTCGCACGCCATCAGCGAGCAGGGGCGCTACACGGCGTTGTCCCGGTTCGAGCGGGACACCGAGGGCAACCTGGTCGGCAGCCTCGAACTGCCGATGGCCGTGGGCTTGGTCGGCGGTGCCACCAAGGTCCACCCAGTGGCGCAGCGGGCGGTGCAGGTCCTCGGCGTGTCCACCGCCGCCGAGCTGGCGGAGATCATCACCGCGGTCGGTCTGGCGCAGAACTTCGCCGCGCTGCGGGCACTGGCGACCGAGGGCATCCAGCGCGGCCACATGTCGCTGCACGCCCGCAACGTCGCGGTCGCCGCGGGGGCGTCCGAGGACGAGCTGGCGGCGGTCGTCGCCCGCCTGGTCGGGGACAGGGCGGTCCGCGTTGACCACGCCGAGGCGGTCCTCGCCGAGCTGCGCGCGGAGGCCGGGCGATGAGCAGCCGCGAACCGGAGTACGTGCAGGTCTGGGGTGACGCGGTCAACCCGAGGCACCTGTGGTCCTCGGTCCTGCTCGGTGCCGCGTCGGGGTTGGGTGCGCTGCTTGCGGCCGGTGCCGTCCTGCGGGGCACCTCGGTCAGCCCGGAACTGCAGGACGGGTACGCGCTGCTGGCGGGACTGCTCGGCTGCATCGTCGCTGCTGTGGTGTGCGCGAAGCTGTTCCCGCCCAAGCGCACCGTGCGCGAGCACGCGCTCTCGCCCGACGAGCACCAGGCCGCGATTCAGGAGATCGTGGCGGCCAACGGCCGGGGGTCCACCGGCGCGCTGTCGCCGCACGCGGCACGCGAACTGCGCTCGGTCGGCCTGCACGACGCATTCGCCCAGGCGGAACGGCGGGAGGTCGGGCCATGATCCTCCACGACGTCCTGGTGGCCCTGAGCGCAGGACTGGTCGGCGCGGTGGTCTTCTCCGCCATCGGGATGGTCTCCGGCACGGACGAGACGGCAACCCTGGCGCCGCTGACCCTGCTGGTCGTGATGCTCGGCGTCCCGCCGGTCGGGGTGTTCACCTTCTTCATCGCGGGCGCGGTCTCCAAGCACATGACCCACGCCATCCCGACCACGCTGCTGGGCATCCCCGGCGACACCACCGCGGTGCCGCTGCTGCCGGAGGCGAACCTGCTCCGCAGGCTGGGGATCCCGCACATCGCGCTGCGCAAGGCGATCTCCGGCGCGATCCTGTCGGCGTTCATCGCGGTGCCGGTGGCGGTCGGGCTCGCCGCGGTGCTGGCCCCGCTGGGCACTCACATCACCGCTGCCGCGCCGTACGTGTTCGTCGTCGCCGCGCTGCTGATCAGCTACTTCTCGCCGGGGCGCTGGACGAGCACCGCCTGCATCGTGCCGTTCGTGCTGCTGGTGACCGCGGTCAACGCGCTGTCGAAGGACGTGATCGGGGAGACGCTGAGCATCAGCTTCTTCCTCGGCATCGCCGTCGGCCCGCTGATCGCCGACCTGCTCCAGCTCGGCTCCCGCACCGGGCGCGCGTCGCTGCCCCGCACCGGACGCAAGGAGTTCTGGCTGGCCCCGGAGGTCAAGGACTGGAGTGGCTACCTGCCGAACCCGGTGAAGGTGCTCAGCCCGAAGCAGCTCGCGCTCACCTCGGCCGCGGCCGGGGTCAGCTCGACGACCTTCGTGTTCAGCCCGGTGGCCACCACGGTGCTGGCCGGGGAGATCACCGGTTCCCGCGTCAAGCACGTCTACGAGCGGCTGACCTCGGTCCTCGCGGTCAAGAACGGCACCACGGAGTCGACCTACCTGGCCGAGACGCTGATCCCGCTGGTCGCCTTCGGCCTGCCGCTGAGCCCGGTCGCGGCGGGCCCGGCGGCACCGCTGTTCAACGCCCCGCCGGTGTACGGCGTCGACGAGGCGACGGGGCAGGTGAGCAACCTGCACACGATGATGTCGACCTGGCAGTTCCTGGTCTTCGGCCTGGTCGGGGTGGCGCTGGCGGCGGTGGTCGCCTACCCGCTGAGCATGAACTTCGCCCGCTCGGCGAGCCTGTGGGTGATGCGCAAGGTCAGCCACGAGGCCCTCATCGGTGCCTTCGCCGGTCTGATCGTGGTGATCTCCTGGTACGAGGGCGGCCCGTTCGGCGTGGCGGCGACGCTGCTGATCGCGACGTTCGCGGGCGTGGCGAACCGCCTGTTCGGTATGAACGCGGGAGTCCAGTTCATGGCCTACTACGTCGCGGTCCTGTTCGTCCCCACGGTCATCAGCGTGGTCTGACCCTCCACTTGTGACGGTCGTGGTGCTGCCCGCCGCCGCTTCCCGCATCGAACGACAACGGAGCGTCCTGCTGCTCGCGGCCCGCGACCTCCACGGAGATCGCGGGCCGTTCGCGTGTCCGTCGACGGCGGTGCTACGGTTTGGGCAAACGCCTTGGGCAAGTGCCCAAATCAAGGAGGAGGTCGGCATGGGGCCGAAGTCGGCGGAACGCGGGAGGGAGGTGCGCGAGCGGCTGCTGGTCGCCGCGGTGGAGCTGATCGCCGAACGCGGGTGGGGCGGGGTCAGCACGCGGACGGTGGCCGAACGGGCCGGGGTGGGCGCCGGGTTGGTGCACTACCACTTCGGCTCCGTCCAGGAACTGCTGTCCGCCGCGGCCGTGGCGGCGATGCGCGAGGTCGGCGGGTCCCTCGAATCGCTGTTGGAACAGGTGGAGGACCCGGCGGACGCGCTGCGGCTCATGGTGTCCTCCCTGGACGACTACACCGGCGACGACGCCGTCTCGATGGTGTTCACCGAGGCCTACCTCGCGGCCACCCGCGATGCGCAGCTGCGCGACCAGGTCGCCGAGGTGATGGCGGAGTTCCGGGCGCGGCTGGCCGGGTGGCTCGGCGCGCGCGGGGTGGCCGAACCGGAGGCGACGGCGGCAGTGGTGGGGGCGTCGATCGACGGCCTGGTGATGCAGCGCGCGCTGGACCCGGCGTTGACCTCCGAGGTCGTGCTCCCGGTCCTGGTCCGGATGGTCCAGACCCCGGGGGGTGCGCGGTGGAGGTCGTGATCTGTGGAGCTGGGATCGCCGGGCTGGCGCTGGCGCACCGGCTCTCCGAGCTGGGCGCGGACGTGGTGGTGCTGGAGAAGGCCCCCGGCCCGCGCACCCAGGGGTACATGATCGACTTCTTCGGACCGGGCTACGACGCCGCCGAGGAGATGGGCGTGCTGCCCCGGCTGCTCGAAGTCGGCTACCGCGTCGACGAGGCGCGGTTCGTCGACCAGTCCGGGCGCCGCCGGGCACGGCTGGACTTCGACCAGTTCGGCCGCAGCATGGGGCAGCGGTTGGTGAGCATCATGCGCCCGGACCTGGAGTCGGTGCTGCGGGAGAGCTTGCCGGAGGACGTGGACCTGCGCTTCGGCGCCAGTCCCGCGCACATCGAGGACGGCTCCGACGGGGTGCGCGTGACGCTGGCTGACGGCCAGGAGCTGCACGCCGACCTGCTCGTCGGTGCCGACGGGATCCACTCGGCGGTGCGCCGGATGGTGTTCGGGCCGGAGTCGGACCACCTGCGCCACCTCGGGTTCCACACGGCGGCCTTCACCTTCGAGGACTCGCGGCTGCACGCCGAGGTCGGGAACCGGTTCCACCTCACCGACACTCTCGACCGCCAGATGGGGCTGTACGGGATGCGCAACGGCCGCCTCGCGGTCTTCGCCGTGCACCGCGCCGCCGACCCCACCCTGCCCGCGGACCCGCGGCAGGCGCTGCTGGCGGAGTACGGCTCGCTCGGCTGGGTGGTGCCGACCGTGCTGGCGAAGTGCCCGCCGGGCGAGGAGATCTACTACGACCAGGTCGCGCAGGTCGAGGTGCCGCGCTGGCACCGCGGCCGCGTGGTGCTGGTCGGCGACGCGTGCTGCGCGGTGTCGCTGGTGGCGGGGCAGGGCGCTTCGCTCGGCATCGCGGGCGCCTACGTGCTCGCCGAGCAGCTGCGCGCCGGTGCGGTGGAAGCCGGGCTGGAGCGCTACGAGCAGCTGTGGCGGCCAGTGGTCGAGGAGAAGCAGCGGGTCGCGCGGCGGGGCGTGCGCTGGTTCCTGCCGCGGACCCGCGCCGAGCAGCAGCTCCGGCGCACCATGCTGGCGCTGGCCCGGGTTCCTGGGTTGGACCGTTTCGTCGCCACCGGGTTGGTCGGCAAGCACAGCACGCTCATCGGAGAACTCCGCAACAATGGTGGGAGGGACCACGCATGGCGTTGACCGACCGGAAACCGCGCGGCCTGCTGCGAATCCTGCTGCGGGCGCCGATCCACCTCTACCGCGCGCGCCTGGGCTGGCTGGTAGGACACCGGTTCGTCTACCTCGCGCACCGCGGCCGCAAGACCGGGGCCCGGCGCGAGGTGGTCGTCGAAGTCGTGCGCCACGACCCGGACGTGCCCGAGGTCGTCGTGGTGGCCGCGTGGGGCAAGAACCCCGACTGGTACCGCAACATCCAAGCGGCACCGGCCATCGAAGTGCGGCTGGGCAGCCAGCGGTGGCCCGCACCCGAGCAGCGCTTCCTCGACGCCGCGGAGGTGCAGCGGCTGCTCCTGGACTACCAGCAGGCACACCCGCGCGCGTGGAAGCGCCTGGCGCCGCTGCTGGGGTTCCCGGCGGACCCGGCCGACGAGCGCTGGCCGGAGGTCGCCGCGCGCACGCGGGCGATCGCGTTCCGGCCGAGACGCTGAGCCCCCGGGCCAGCGCTGGGACCAGGGGTCGACCGGCGTGTTGCGGGGACTCGGCATCCGCAGCACTGTGGTTTGGCGACCGACCCCGTGCCGGGCGGGCGGACAGGCCCGCTTCGGACGACGCCGCGGGGAGGAGGGGGGATCGGGGTGGAGGCTGCCACCGTGGTGCCCGGCAGGCCGGAGCTGTCGGCGGTCACCGGGCGGCCCGATCCCGTTCCAGCGCCCGGCGAACTGCTCGTGCGGGGACTGCTGGTGGGGTGCTGCCGCATCGACCGCGACGTCGTCGAGCAGGGGCGCGGTGTCCTGCCGCCGGGGCAGGACCGCATGGTCCTCTTCCACGAATCCGTCGGCCAGGTGGTCCACGCCCCGGCCATCAGCGGGTTCCACAGCGGTGACCACGTGGTCGGTGTCGTCCGGCGCCCGGACCCGCTGCCGTGCGAGGCCTGCGCCGCCGGGCAGTGGGACTTCTGCCTCAACGGCCGGTACACCGAGTGCGGCATCCGGGGGCTGGACGGCTTCGGCGCGCAGCTGTGGACGGTCGAGCCCCGGTTCGCGATCCGGGTGGGTGTCGCGCTCGGCGACCTGGGCGTGCTGACCGAGCCCGCGTCGGTGGTGGCCAAGGCCTGGGAGCAGGTCGACATGATCGGTCGGCGCGCCTACTTCGCCCCGCACCGGGCGCTGGTGACCCGGGCGGGCTCGATAGGCCTGCTCGCCGCGCTGCTGGGTGTCCAGCGCGGCTTGGAGGTGCACGTGCTCGACGAGGTGGTGGAAGGGCGGCGGCCCGACCTGGTCCGCGCGCTGGGCGCCACCTACCACACCTCGCTGGACGACCTGCGCTGCGAACCGGACATCGTGATCGAGACGACCGGGTCCGGCGCGCTCGTGTTCGAGGTCCTGCAGCACACCGCGCGCAACGCCATCACCGTGTTGACCGGTCTCGCGGGCCACCGCCGCACCCTGCCCTTCCCCGTCGGGCAGGTGATCGACAACGAACTGCTGCTGGACAACGACGTCATCGTGAGCAGCGTGAACGCGAACCTGCGCCACTACGACCAGGCGGTGCGGGCGTTGTCCGCCGCCGACCGCGGCTGGTTGGAGTCCTTGATCAGCCGCCGGGTCCCGCTGCGGAACTGGACCGAGGCCCTCGCCACCGGGCCGGGCGAGGTGAAGGTCGTCGTGGACCTCGAGGACTGACTGGGCAGCATTGGTTGACCAATGCCTTGACAGCTGCGGTTCCGGGTCCTTACGGTGCCTGCATTAGTCGGACCAATCCGGGTCGCGGCTGGTGAGGAGGCAGTGCGGATGGGCGTCGACCTCTCGTTCCTGGTGCAGCGGCTCGCCGAGCAGGCCACGCCGGAGGCCGCGACCGGTCGGCTGCGGCTGCCCACCGAGCGGGAGCTGGTGGCCGCGCTCGACATCAGCCGCGGCGCGCTGCGCGAGGAGCTCGCCACCCTGGAGCTGCTCGGGTTCGTCGAGCGGACCCAGGGGCGCGGGTCCTACCTGCGGGTCCCGGACGCCACCTTCATCCGGCTGTACTTCGACCTGTCCCGCCAGCTCGGCCAGCTCGGCACCGGCGAGTTCCGCTCGGCGCGGGAGATGATCGAGCTGTCGGTGGCCGAGTCGGCCGCCCGGTTGGCCACCGCCGACGACGTGGACGAGCTGCGCCGCCTGGTCGACGAGATGGTGCAGGCCAGCTCGGCGGGCGACGACGCCCGCGCGCTGGAAGCCGACCTGGAGTTCCACCGCACGCTGTTCCTGATCGTGGACAACCCGATCTTCGGGCTGCTGCAGGACGGGTTGAGCCATGCCCTGCGCACCGAGGTCGTCGAGCGGCGGCGGCTGGCGGTGGAGCGGTTGCCGGTCGAACCCGGGCAGTCCCGGGTCGTGGACACCGTGCACTACGGGATCGTCGAAGCAGTCGCCGAACGCGACGCCGAGGGCGCCCGCCTCGCCATGCGCCGCCACTTCGAGGTCTGGTCCACATTGGCCGCGGAGCGCTGACCACCCGACCCCACAACGGTTTTCCCAATTCCAGCCCAGCCGGTCCCGCGCTGGGCGCGATCCGTGCTGCCCGCACGGATGGAGCGGAGGACGACGATGTCTGACCACGCAACCGCCTTCGTCGGCGTCGGTGCGATCGGCCTGCCGATGGCGCAGCGGCTGGTGGCCGCGGGCCACCCGACGACCGGTGTCGACGCGCTGCCCGCCGCCGTCGAGCGCGCGACCGCGGCCGGGGTGCCCTCGGTCGCGGACCTCGCCGAGGTGCCGGACGCCTCGGTCGTCGTGGTCATGGTGGCCACGCCGGAGCAGCTCGGGGCGCTCGTGACGAGCGCGCTCGCCGGAGCGGTGGACGGCCAGCGCTGGATCGTGATGAGCACGGTCGGGCCCGACGCGGTCCGCGAGCAGGGCGCGCGGCTGGTCGAAGCCGGTGCGGTCGTCGTGGACTCGCCCGTCACCGGGGGAGTGGCGCGGGCGCGCACCGGTGAGCTGACGCTGTTCACCGCGGGCGCCAGCGACGATGTCGAGGCCGTGCGCGATGTCCTGGAGTGCTTCGGCGCGGTCCGGGAGGTCGGGGAGCGCCTGGGGGACGGGCAGGCGATCAAGGTCGTCAACCAGCACCTGTGCTCGGTGCACATCGTGGCCGCCGCGGAAGCGCTCGCGCTCGCCGACCGGCTCGGGCTTGATCCGCAGGCGGTGCTGTCCATGGTGGAGCAGGGCGCCGCCGCGTCCTGGATGCTCTCCGACCGCGGACCGCGGATGCTGCGGGGCACCGACGTAGAGGTCACCAGCTCGATCGGCATCTTCGTAAAGGACTCCGGGCTGGTCGCCGGAGCCGCCCGCCAGGTCGGCGCCGAGACGCCGCTGCTGGACACCGCCCGCGACCGGTACCAGCGGGCCGCGGACGCCGGGCTGGTCCGGCGCGACGACTCCCGCGTGATCGAGACCTACCGCTGACCAGCCCCACGACTGCGAGGAGTGCAGCCATGTCCGACGCGTCCGGGGCCACTCGGGACAACCCGGCGAAGGTCTCCTTCGCCTCGATGATCGGCACCGCCGTGGAGAGCTACGACTTCTTCATCTACGGCACCGCTTCCGCCGCCTACTTCGGCACCGCGTTCTTCCACTCCGGCAGTGCGATCCTGGGCGTGCTCGCCTCGTTCGCCACGCTCGCCGTCGGCTTCCTGTTCCGCCCGCTCGGCGGCTACCTCGCCGGGCACTACGGTGACCGGCTCGGTCGCAAGCGGGTCCTGATGTGGTCGCTGACCGTGATGGGCGCGGCCACCGTGCTCGTCGGGGTGCTGCCGACCCACGCGCAGGTCGGGGTCCTGGCCCCGGTGCTGCTGATCCTGCTGCGCATCGTGCAGGGCATCGGGTTCGGCGCGGAGTGGAGCGGTGCGGTCCTGATGGCCGTGGAGCACGCGCCGGAGCGCAAGCGCGGTTTCTTCGGCGCAGTGCCGCAGATCGGCATCCCGGCTGGTCTGCTGCTGGCCAACGGCGCCTTCCTGCTGTCCGAGGCGCTGTTCACCGGCGACTGGGTGTGGCGGGCGCCGTTCCTGGCCTCCGTCGTGATGGTGGCCGCGGGCATGTACATCCGGAACCGGGTGGGCGAGTCGCCGGAGTTCGCCAAGGTCAAGTCGGCGGGTGCCATCCGCAAGACCCCGGCGCTCGACGTGCTGCGCCGCGACTGGCGGATCGTCGTGCGGATCATGGCGCTGCGGCTGGCCGAGACCGGCGGGTACTACGTGACGACCAGCTTCATGCTGTCCTACGTCGTGCTGGCCTCGCTCACCGACAAGCAGAACGTGCTGCTGGGCACCATCGTCGGGTCGGCGCTGGGCCTGGTGAGCCACCTGCTGTTCGGTGCGCTGTCGGACCGGATCGGCCGAAAACCGGTGTTCCTGATCGGCTCGACCTTCACGATCGCCTTCGGGTTCCCGATGTTCTTCCTGGTCAACACCGGCATCGGCATCGCGGCCGTGGTCGCCGTCGCGCTCGGGCTGCTGTTCAGCCACGACCCGATCTTCGCCGTCGAGGCCTCCTGGTTCGCCGAGCAGTTCCCCAGCGAGGTCCGCTCGTCCGGCATCTCGCTCGGCTACAACGGCGCCTCGGTGATCGCAGGCCTGCTGCCGTTCCTGGCCACCGCGCTCTTCGGCGTCATGGGGTGGGTCGGTCCGGCGCTGCTGTTCGTGGCACTGGGCATCATCTCGACCTCCGCCGCCCGCTTCTGCGCCGAAACCGCCCCGGCGCGCACCGGTTCGACCGCGGCGCGCCCCACCGACCACGTCCGTTCGGCGTGAACGCGGAAGTCAGGAGGACAACGCACGATGACCGCTGTCGATCAGCGCACGCGCACCGAGGTGGTGCGGGAGGCCGCCTACCGGATGCGCCACCACATCCTGGACATGGGTGAGGTCCAGGGGCAGGGCTACGTCGGGCAGGCGCTCGGGGTGGCGGACGTGCTCGCCGCTACCTACCTGGACCAGCTGCGGTTCCGCGCCGACGACCCGTACTGGGCGGAGCGCGACCGGTTCCTGCTCTCCACCGGGCACTACGCCATCGCCCTCTACGCCGCGCTCGCCGAGGCCGGGACCATCCCGGTCGAGGAGCTGGAGACCTACGGCTCGGACGGCTCGCGGCTGCCGATGTCGGGCATGGCCTCCTACACGCCGGGGATGGAGATCTCCGGGGGCTCGCTGGGCCACGGGCTGACCGTGGCGGTCGGCATGGCGCTGGGCCTGCGGTTGCGGGGTTCGCAGGCCCGCGTCATCAACTTCCTTTCCGACGGCGAGCTCGACGAGGGCTCGACGTGGGAGGCGGCGATGGGCGCCGCGCACCACCGGCTGGGGCGGCTCACCGCGCTGGTCGACATGAACGCGCTGCAAGCCGACGGCAGGACCGAGTCGGTGCTGAGCATCGAACCGGCCGAGGAGAAGTGGGCCGCCGCGGGCTGGTTCACCCAGCGCGTCGACGGCAACGACGTCGACGCGCTGCTGGCGGCCTTCGACGCGATCGCCGAGCGGTCCGCCGACTCCGGGCAGCCCTCGGTGATCCTCTGCGACACGCGGATCGGCCGGGGTGTTGCGCTGCTGGAAGCCCGGGAGAAGGCGCACTTCATGCGCATCGACGCCGACGAGTGGGAACTGTGCCGCCAGCAGCTGGCGGCCGGACGAGGAGGGGAAGCCCGATGACGACCAGCACCAGGCCCAAGCGGCTCACCACCTCGGCGATGATCGCCTCGTTCGCCGACCCCGGGCAGCGGACCACCAGCGCGCCGTTCGGGCACGCCCTGGCCGCGCTCGCCGAGACCGACCAGCGCGTCGTCGGGCTCACCGCGGACCTCGGCAAGTACACCGACATGCACGTCTTCGCCGGGGCGCACCCCGACCGGTTCTTCCAAATGGGGATGGCCGAGCAGCTGCTGTTCGGCGCTGCGGCGGGATTGGCCGAGGTCGGACTGGTGCCGTTCGCCTCCACCTACAGCGTGTTCGCCGCCCGCCGGGCCTACGACTTCCTGTGCCTGGACATCGCCGAACCCGGCCTCAACGTCAACATCGTCGGCGGCCTGCCCGGCCTCACCACCGGCTACGGGCCGAGCCACCAGGCGACCGAGGACATCGCGATCTTCCGCGGCATGCCGAACCTGACGATCGTCGACCCGTGCGACTCGGTGGACATCGAGCAGGCGGTGCCGCAGCTGGCGGCCAGCGACGGACCGACCTACCTGCGCCTGCTGCGCGGCAAGGTGCCGACGGTCCTCGACGAGTACGACTACACCTTCCGCCTCGGCGAGGCAGCGGTGCTGCGCGGCGGGCGGGACGTCGTGCTCATCTCCAGCGGTCTCATGACCATGCGGGCGTTGCAGGCGGCCGAGGAGCTGGCCACCCACAACGTCGACGCCGCCGTGGTGCACACTCCGACGATCAAACCGTTCGACGCGGAGACCGTGCTGGCCGAGGTCGACACCGACCGGCTGGCGGTGACGTTGGAGAACCACACGGTGGTCGGTGGCCTCTTCGAGACGGTGGCCGCGGCCGCAGTCCGCGCCGGGCTCTCCCGCCGAGTGGTCCCGATCGGCCTACCGGACGAGTTCCTCGCCGCCGGAGCCCTACCAACCCTCCACGACCGCTACGGCCTCTCCCGCGACAAGATCGTGCAACGCACCCTCACCGAACTGTCCACCTGACCCAACCCAGGGCCCCTCGGCCCCACCCGACGCGACCCCAATGGGGATCAGGCACCCGATCTCCATTGGGATCGCGTACCCCTGAGTTCCCAGGAACCCGGATCAGGGTGAGGTCCTTCGCCCGGTGCGGGGGTTCTGATGCGATGTCCATCGAACTGGTCGAAGTCGCCCTGACGCACCACCGGCATGTCGGGCCCCGACGCGCCGCAAGCCCGCAGTTTCAATTGAAACTGCGCCCGTCCCCACTCACCCGACGGTACAGTTTCAGTTGAAACTGTGAATCATCCAGCGACTCGCCTGAGGGTTCCCGGTCCGATTTCATTGAACTGATCTCGGTGAACCCACCCCGACGCACCGCCGGCGCGTCGGGCCCCCGACACGCCGGTGATGCGCAGTTTCAATTGAAACTGCGCCCGTCCTCCACGCGGATTCGAGGTTTCAATTGAAACTGCGGGCTTGTCACCCTGGTCTACAGTTTCAACTGAAACTGTGATCCGATATCGTCATCCGGGGTTGCGGTTCCAAGTTGGAATCGCGCCAGGCGGTGCCGCGACGGCGAGGAGCGCTCGCGGCTCAGCGTGACCAGCTGGCGATCGCCTCGTGGCCCTGGGGGATGGCGAGGTCGAGGAGGCCGGGGAAGCGGGCGTCGAGGTCGTCGCGGCGGAGTCGGTTCAGCCGCCGGGTTCCCTCGTCGCGCTGGTGGATCACGCCCGCTTCGCGCAGGACCTTGAAGTGCCCGCTCTGCGTGGACTTGCTGACCGGGAGCTCGAAGGTCGCGCAGGCGAGTTCGCCGTCGGGCTCGACGTCGGCCAGGCGCGCGACGATGGCCAGTCGCACCGGGTCGCTCAGCGCGCCGGCGACGGCGGTGAACTCCAGGTCCGCCCGAGCGGGGTGCACGAGCTCGGTCGCGGTTCGGCTTGCCATGCCCTCACCCTACCAAGTCATGTTCGGCATCTCCGAACATCTGCTATGTTCGAAAAACCCGAACATGACTGGAGGGGGCCGGATGAAGACCGAGGAACGGGACTGCCCTGCTCAGGCGAGCCCGGCGGGGGCGTGGTGCTTCTGGGGCGTGGCGTACGCACTGCTGGTGCTGCTGACCGGGACGAACCTGCCAACACCGCTGTACCAGGGCTAAGAGGAGCGCTTCGGCTTCTCGCCCCTGGTCGTCACGCTGATCTTCGCCGCGTACGTGGCGGTGCTGATCCCGTCGCTGCTGGTGGCGGGCCCGCTGTCCGACGCGGTCGGGCGACGCCGGGTGCTGTTGCCCGCCGGGGCAGCAGCGGCGCTGGGTTCGCTGGGGTTCGCGCTCGCGGCGGGCACCGGGTGGTTGTTCGCCGCCCGCATCTTCCAGGGGCTCGCCGTTGGGCTGGCGGCCGGTCCGCTGACCGAACTGGAACCCGCTGGCAACCACCGCAAAGCGGCTCTGGTGTCCACTGTGATGTCCGTGGGTGGCCTGGGGCTCGGTCCGGTGCTGGCGGGGGCGCTCGCCCAGTACGCACCGGCGCCGCACGTGCTCCCGTTCGTCCTCGAGATCGTGCTGCTCCTCCCGGCGGCGCTCGCCATCTGGACGCTGCCCGACAGGCGCACGGCGCGGTGGCGGCCACGCCGCCCCGCGGTTCCCGTCGCGATGCGTTCGCTGTTCGCGACCAGCGGGACGGCCAACTTCCTCGCGTTCGCTGTGATTGGCCTGTTCCTCGCGCTGGTGCCCACCTACGTCGCTGAGCTCACCGGCAGCGCGAACCTGCTGCTCGGCGGAGGATCCGTGGCGCTGATGCTGGCGTTCTCGGTGGTGGTCCAGCTCGTCGCCTACGGCAAGCAGCCGCACGCCCTGCAGCGCGCAGGACTCCCGGTGCTCGCTGTTGGTCTGGGTTTGCTCGCTCTCGCGGGAGTCGTGTCCTCGCTGACCCTGCTGCTGGTCGCGACGGCGCTCGCCGGTACTGGCCAGGGCCTGGTGTTTCTGGGTGGCCTCACCGCGATCAACCACGCCGCACCCGCGGACCGCCGCGCCGAAGTCCTGTCCAGCTTCTACGTGGTGGTCTACAGCGGAGTCGGCCTACCCGTCATCGGAGTAGGACTCCTCGCCGCCCAGATCGGCCTCGTCCCCGCAGTGCGCTACTTCGCCGCAGCCGCCGCCCTGCTCTGCCTGCTCGTCCTACCGGCGCTGCGCCGCAGGACATGTCCACAAAGGACTAAGGCGAGGGGTTGAGCGTTAGGTAGGGGTGTCGAGGGTGCGGGAGAGGGCGTGGGCTTCGTGGAGGAGGAGGGCGCCGAGTTCTGGTTGGCGGTCTGGGCGGAAGCGGGGTTCGATGCCGGTCAGGGTCAGGGCCCACGCCGGGTGGCCCTCGCGGTCGAAGACAGCCGCCGCCATGCCCCAGCTGCCCTCGACGATCAGGCCGGGGTTGACGGAGTAGCCGTCGCGGCGGGTGCGGGCGATCCGCTCCCGGATCGCCTCGGGGGAGTGCGCTTGGCCCCAGCGGCTCGTCAGGTCGGTGTTCGCCAGGTAGGCGTCGATCTCCGCGTCGTCGAGGAAGGCGAGGACCACCAGGCCCGCGGAGACGACGCCGAGCGGGAACCGGGCCCCCTCGTACAGCACGAACGAGCGGATCGGGAAGTCGCCGTCCTCGCGCAGCAGGCACACCGTCTCGGTGCCTCGCAGCGCCGAGAAGAAGGCGCTCTCGCCGGTCTTGGCGGCCAGCCGGTGCACGCTCTCGCGGGCGTGGTGCGTCACGTCGTAGCGGGTGCCCGCAGTCTGGCCCAGCAGGTACAGCTCCGGGCCGAGGAACCAACGGCCGGTGCGGCGGTCACGGTCGACGAACCCCTCCTCGGCCAGCGAGCTGAGCAGGCGGTGCACGGTCGGTCGCGGCAGGTCGGTCGCCCGGGCGAGGTCGCTGGTGGCCGCCCCCGTCTCGTTGGTGGCCGACAGCGCCCGGAGCACAGCGCCGACCCGGCCGACCAGGTGGGCGTTCGAGCTGGGGCCCATGCCCCCAGCCTAGCGTTCACTGAGTGGACGCGTCGAGCTGATCTCGATCGTGGATCGAACGATTCGTCGCCATTTCTTGCGGTGGGAGCGGGTACCGCTCTTTACTGCTGGCTGTTCGTTCAGCGGACCGATGGAGAGGTGATCAGGTGTCCAAGCTGCGCTCGAGTGCGGCAGAGGCGCTGGCCGGGGTGCTCGAAGACGGGATGACGATCGCCGTCGGCGGCTTCGGCCTGTGTGGCAATCCGAACGACCTCATCGAGGTCGTCCGTGACAGCGGGGTCACCGGGCTGACCGTGGTGTCCAACAACATGGGCGTGGACGGCAAGGGGCTCGGGCTGCTGCTGGAGAACCAGCAGGTCGCCAAGGTGATCGCCTCCTACGTGGGGGAGAACAAGCTCTTCGCCGAGCAGTACCTGGACGGGACGCTGACCGTCGAGTTCGCCCCGCAGGGCACGCTGTCGGAGCGGATGCGCGCCGGAGGCGCCGGGATCGCCGCCTTCTACACCCGGGCCGGTGTCGGGACCCCGGTCGCGGAGGGCAAGCCGCTGGCGGAGTTCGACGGCAAGACCTACGTGCAGGAGCGGGCGATCGTCGCCGACGTGGCGCTGGTGCGCGCCTGCACCGCCGACCCGGCGGGCAACCTCGTCTACCGGTCCAGCGCGCGCAACTTCAACCCGGTCGTGGCGACCTGCGGGAAGGTGACGGCGGTCGAGGTCGAGAACCTCAGCGAGGAGTACCTGGACCCCGAGCACGTGGTGACCCCGGGCATCTACGTGGACCGGCTGGTCCAGGCCCGGCCCCGGGTCAAGGACATCGAGAAGCGCACCACGCGCCCGCGCGACTGACCCCGCCACCCTGCGAAGGAGCAACCATGACCTGGACCCGTGACGACATGGCGGCGATCGCGGCCGCCGAACTCCGCGACGGCGACTACGTCAACCTCGGCATCGGCATCCCCACGCTGGTCGCCAACCACATCCCGGACGGCGTGCGGGTGACCCTGCAGAGTGAGAACGGCATCCTGGGCTTGGGGCCGTTCCCGTACGAGGGCGAGGAGGACGCCGACCTCATCAACGCCGGCAAGCAGACGGTCACCGTCAACCCCGGTGCCAGCTACTTCGACTCGGCGGCGTCCTTCGCGATGATGCGCGGCGGGCGCATCGACATCGCGGTCCTGGGTGCCCTGCAGGTCGCCGCGAACGGCGACCTGGCGAACTGGACGATCCCGGGCGCCCTGGTCAAGGGCATGGGCGGGGCGATGGACCTGGTCGTCGGGGCCCGCCGGATCGTGGTGATCACCGACCACGTCGCCAAGGACGGCACCCCGAAGATCGTCGAGGAGTGCACGTTGCCGCTGACCGGCGCGGGCGTGGTCAACCGGATCATCACGAACCTGGCGGTCCTGGACGTGACCGAGGACGGCCTGCAGCTGGTCGCCCTCGCACCGGGCGTCACCGAGGCCGAGGTCCGGGAGAAGACCGGCGCCCCGATCCAGCAACCCGTCCCGGCGAACTGACCCAGTCCTCTGTGGACGGACCAGGGTCCGGGCGCCAGTCCTCCCAAGCCTGGGGCCGATCGGGATCACGCGAAGTTCAGTGGAACCCAGACCACTGACTCCCATCGAGGTGATCCCAGTGAATCGCCCCGACGCGCCACCGGTGTGTCAGGTACCCGACACACCGGTGGTGCGCAGTTTCCATTGAAACTGCGCCCGTTCCCCACTCGCGTTCGAGGTTTCAATTGAAACTGCGACCCGTCACCCCTGGGTACAGTTTCAATTGAAACTGTAGGTTCCCGTTCGGCGGGGGCGGTTGGGGGTGTGGTGGTGCCTCGGTGGGTGAGGTGGAGTGGAGTGCGAATTCCCGTGAAATCGCGGGGAGTGGGGCCCAGGTTGGAGACCGGTGGACCGCGCTGGTCCGTCCTGGCGGGCATCTGGCAGGCTTCGGAGCACGGTGCAGGCGACGGCGAAGAGGTGCGGTGTGCGGGCGTACGGGTTCTCCGAAGGGGGTGGTCCGGAGCAGGAGACCTTCCTCGACGTTCCGGTGCCCGATCCCGGACCGGGTGAGCTGCTGGTGCGGGTGCGCGCGGCGGGGGTGAACCCGGGGGACTGGCGGCTGCGCGAAGGCACCTACGGCGTTGCCGGGCCCGCGGTCCTGGGCCGCGAGGTCGCCGGGACGGTCACGGCTGTTGGCCCCGGGGTGACCGGGTTCTCGGTTGGTGACGAGGTGTTCGGCGGGTGCCCGGGCATGGTCGGCGGTTGGGCCGAGCAGGCGCTGGTCACCGCGTCCTTCGCCGCGCACCGACCGGCTGGGCTGACGCCGGAGGCGGCCGCGGTGCTGCCGGTCGCTGCTGGCACCGCGCGCGACGCGCTGGAGGACCTCGGTCTGCGCGCAGGCGCGACGTTGCTGGTCAACGGTGCCGGTGGGGGCGTCGGGATCCCCGTCGTGCAGCTCGCGCGGGCCAGGGGGATCGCGGTGGTGGGCGTGGCGAGCCCGGCCAAGCACGAGCTCGTCGCCGGGTGGGGCGCGACCCCGGTGGCTTACGGCGACGGTGTCCTCGACAGGGTCCGCGCTGCCGCGCCGGCTGGCGTCGACGCCGTCTTCGACATGGTCGGCGGTGCGGCGCTGCGCACCGTGGCCGAGCTGGTCGAGGACCGGTCGATGCTGCTGTCGATCGCCGACAAACCGCTGGTCGCCGAGCTCGGTGGCCGGACGGTCGAGCGGGACCGCAGCACCGCCGTGCTCGACGAGCTGGCGCGACTGGTCGTCTCCGGGGACCTGGACCCGTGCGTCAGGCAGGTCCGTCCGCTGGACGAAGCCGGTGCGGCACTGGCCGAGGTGGAGCGCGGGCACGTGGTCGGCAAGATCGTCCTGGTTCCCTGAGCAAAAGACGAACGCCGCCCGGGCGGGCATGATCGAATACCGGCATGACAGAGGTACCGTTCTTCCACGACGTCCCACCAGTGCGGCGCGTCCGTGACGAGGTCATGGACGTCCACCTGCCCAACGACCCGGCGACCGGCCCCCGCCCCGCGGTGATCTTCGTGCACGGCGGCCCGGTTCCCGAGGACATGGAGCCCCGGCCGCGCGACTGGGAGGGGTTCATCGGCTACGGCGCCCTCGTCGCGGCGTCCGGGCTGGTCGGGGTCACCTTCAACCACCGCCTGTACTCGGACGAGCTCTACCCGGAGGCCGCTGAGGACGTCGCCGCGGTGGTCGAGCGGACCCGGGCGCTCGACGAGGTCGACGGCGACCGCATCGCGCTGTGGTGCTTCTCCGGCGGCGGGCCGATTGCGGCTTCGTGGCTGCGCACCGCGCCGTCCTGGCTCCGCGCGATCGGGTTCACCTACCCGGTGCTCGCCCCGCCGCCGGACTGGCCCGGGGACGCGCCGCGGTTCAACGCCGTCGAAGCGGTGTCCGAGCACCCCGAGCTGCCCAAGCTGCTGGTGCGGGTCAGCGACGAGTTCGAGTTCTTCGTGCCCACCCAGGACGCCTTCGTCAAGGCCGCCCGCGACGCCGGTGCGGACCTAGAGGTCATCGAGATCGAGGGCGCGGCCCACGGCTTCGAGGGTCACGGCGCCAACCCGGATGCCCGCGCAGCGGTCGACCAGGCGGTGGGCTGGTTCGTCGGCAAGCTGGGCGACTGACGGCTACGGCTCGGGTTCGTCGGGTGTGTCGAGCGGAGCTCGGTGCGCCCGCAACGAGCCCGGGTGTGCTTTCGCCGACGGGTCGCGGCGGGTCTTGATCAGGCTGGCCACGGTCACCACCGCCAGCACCGCGATGATCACGACCAGGCTGATCGTGGTGGGGATTTCGGGCACCCGCTCGTCGATGTCGACGTGCACCCAGTGCAGGATCAGCTTCGCGCCGATGAACAGCAGGATCAGCGACAGCCCGGCCGAGAGGTAGACCAACCGCTCGAGCAGGCCCTTGACCAGGAAGAACAGCGCGCGCAGGCCGAGCAGCGCGAAGGCGTTGGCGGTGAAGACGATGTAGGGCTCGGCGGTGATGCCGAAGACCGCCGGGATGGAGTCCAGCGCGAACAGCAGGTCCACGCTGCCGATCGCGATGAGCACGATGACCATCGGCGTGACCACCCGCCGCCCGTCGACGCGCGCGACCATCTTGCCCTCGACGTAGTCCCCGGACACCGGCAGGATCCGCCGCGCCACGTTGACCACCGCGTTGTTCTCCACGTCGGGGTCCTCGTCGCGGTGCCGGAACAGCTGCACCGCGGTGTAGATGAGCAGCAGCCCGAAGACGAGGAACATGAAGGAGAACAACGACAGCAGGGCCGCGCCGACCGCGATGAAGATGCCGCGCATGACCAGCGCGAGCACGATCCCGAAGGTCAGCACCTTGTGCTGGTGCTCCTCCGGGACGGCGAAGGTGGTCATGATGATGACGAAGACGAACAGGTTGTCGACCGACAAGCTCTTCTCGACGATGTAACCGGCGAAGTACTCGGTCCCGAACTGCCCGCCGTACTGCATCGAGAACCACACGCCGAACAGCACCGCCACCACCACGTACGCCACCGACCACGCACTGGCCTCGGCGAAACCAACCCGGTGCGGGCGAAGCGCGGCCAGCACCAGGTCGACGGCCAGCAACACGATGATCAGCGCAACGGTGAGAACCCAGGTCAGCGCGGTGATGTCGAGCACGGCCCCTCCGCTGGCGTTGTTGATCTGTCGGCGATCAGGGTAAGCACGGCCACCGCGCGCCGCTCGGCGACGCGGTGGCCGCAGGCTACCTGATCAACGTCGATTTGTCCGGTTCGCTGTGATCTGTCCTTTGCGGGCCGGTGTGCCGGTCGGGTGCTGCGGTCAGGGCGAGGCCGGTGAGCAGCTGGAGGGCGGCGAGCGCCAGCGGGATCACCAGCGGCGCGGTCCACGACGCGCCACCGAGGAGTGGCGCCCCACCTGGCTCAGATCGTGGCGAGCTGGCCCAACCCGGCGCCCAGCGCGGTCAGCGGTCCCACCGGAACAGCAGCGCGGAGACGGTGGTGCCGAGCACCGCGGTCACCGCGAGGCTGACCAGGCTCGCCGTCGCGACGGCCTGCCCGGCCCACGCCGCGGCCAGGGCATCGACGCTCGCGCCGAACGGCAGCACCCGGCCGATCTGCGCCACGGTCTCGCCGAGCCCGCCCGCTCCGCCGAACAGGCCACCGAGCGCCCCCAGCGCGAAGAAGAGGACGAGACCGACCGCGACGGAGGAGTTCGGCGTCGGCGCGACCGAGGCGACCACCATGCCCAGCGCGTACATCGCTGCGACCGACAGCGCGAGCACGCCGAGCGCGACGCCCAGGTTCCGCGGTGGCTGCGCGCCGAAAGCCAGCACGGCGATGCCGAGGGCCGCAGCGATGCCGAGCAGCACCTGGGCGAGGCTGACGACGACCTGCGCGACGAGCACCATCAGCGGTGATGCCGGGGTGACGGCGAGCCTGCGCAGGACGCCGGTCTTGCGGTAGGTCGCCAGGAAGCTCGGCATGTTGATCAGGCCGAGCATCGCCACGACGATGGTGAGCACCAGCGGCAGCACGAACGCTTCGAGCGCGGTGAGCCCGGCCCCGACCTCCTCGCCACCGGCCCCGGCGGCGTTCATGATCAGGATCAGCAGCGGCATGCCCAGCGGCACGATCAGCCCGGCGGTGTCCCGCACGACCATCTTCAGCTCGCTGCGGATCAGCAGCGTCCAGGCCCGCGGCCCGACCCGGTGCGTAGTCATGCCACGTCCTCCTGCTCCTCGACGCGGTGGCCGGTCAGCGCCACGAACGCCTCTTCGAGACTGCTCGTCCCCGACTTCGCGACCAGCTCGGCGGGAGTGCCGAGCGCGAGCAGTCGTCCGGCTTCCAGCAGCGCGACCCGGTCGCAGAGCTCCTCCACCTCGTCCATCGCGTGGCTGACCAGGAGCACCGACTCCTCGCGCAGCGAGGCGATGGAAGCCCAGATGCGGCGTCTGGCCCGCGGATCCAGCCCGGTGGTCAGCTCGTCGAGGATGACCACCTCCGGCCGTCCGGCCAGGGCCAGGGCGATGGACAGCCGCTGCTGCTGTCCGCCGGAGAGCCGCTCGAACCGGGTGCCGCGCTTGGCGGTGAGCTCGACCATCTCCAGGAGCTCGCCCGCCGGGCGGGGATCCGGGTAGAAGCTGCGGTACAGCTCGACGAGCTCGGCGACGGTGAGCGAATCGTGCAGCCGGGCCTCCTGGAGCTGCACGCCGAGCAGGTGCCGGACGGCGCGGCGGTCGCGCCGCGGGTCCAGACCCAGCACCCGGACCCGCCCACCGTCCGGGGCGCGCAACCCGGCGATCATCTCCACCGTGGTGGTCTTGCCCGCGCCGTTGGTGCCGAGGATGCCGAACACCTCGCCGGGCTCGACGGAGAACGAGACGTCCTGGACCGCGACGTTGTCGCGGTAGCGCTTGTGCAGGTGCTCGACGAGCACCGCCGGATTGCCTGTCATGCCGCTGACGCTAGAAACGGCGGGTGGGTGCGCACAGGTGCCGCTGGTCAGTGATCACGACCATGACTTTCGGCACCTGCCCGCGGTCCGGGCCGAACGTAGGCTGGCGCGATGCGAGGTCTCGGTGCGGAAGGCTGGTCCGGAATCGCCATGCTGGTGGTGTCGGCGGGCGTGGGCCTTCCGGTGCTCGTCGGCGCGGTGGACCCGGAGCTGCCCCGTCCGGTGTGGACAGCGGCGTTCGCGGCGGTCTTCGTCGCCGTGTGGTTCCTGGTGACCTCCGAGCGCCGGGGCGTCCGGCTGGGCTGCTTCGCCTCGGCAACCGCGCTGGGCTGGCTGACGGTGCTGACCGCGCCGGACGCCGGGCTGCTGCCGGTGCTGCTGGTGGTGATCGCGGCGCTCGGCCCGGAAGTGATCAGCTTCCGGGTCAACTTCGCGGTGGTGCTGCTGAACACCGCGGTGATCGTCGCGAGCATGGTGCTGCGCGACCTCGGTGCCGCCGACCTGTGGATCGCCGGCGGGTTCTACCTGCTGATCCAGCTCGCCTCCCTGCTCAGCGTGCAGGCCATGCACCGGGAGAAGCGGATGCGCCGGGAACTGGCGGAGGCGCACGTCGACCTCCAGGCCGCGACGGTGCTGCTCGGCGAGTCGGCGCGATCGACCGAACGCCTGCGGATCGCCCGGGAACTGCACGACCTCGTCGGCCACCAGCTGACCGTGCTGACGCTGGAGCTGGAGGCGGCCCGGCACCGGGACGGGGAGGCCGGGCGCGAGCACGTCGAACGCGCGAACTCGGTGGCCCGCGCGCTGCTCGCGGACGTGCGCGCGACGGTCGGCGAGATCCGCGCGGCCCCGGCGGGTTCGCTCGCCGACGCGCTCGCGGAGGTCGGCAGGGCGGTGCCGGGGCTGGACGTCGCGGTCGACGTGGCCGCCGATGTGGAAGTGGACGAGGAGCAGACGACGGTGCTGGTGCGCGCGGTCCAGGAGATCGTCACGAACACGCTGCGGCACGCCGATGCGAAGGAGCTGTGGGTGCTGGTCGAACGCGACGGGACGAGGGTGCGGCTCGCCGCGGGCGACGACGGGCGCGGCGCGTCGCCGGTGGTGCCCGGCAACGGCCTGCGCGGCCTGGCCGAACGCTTCGCGAACGCGGGCGGCGAGGCCGAGTTCGACGGCAGCGACGGCTTCCGGGTGGCGGCATGGGTGCCTGCCCGATGACGCGCGTGGTGGTCGTCGACGACCAGAACCTGGTCCGCCAGGGCATCGTGACGCTCCTGGAACTGGCCGGCGTGGAGATCGTGGGCCAGGCCGACGACGGCGCTGCGGCCCTCGACGTCATCGAGCAGCAGGAACCCGACGTGGTGCTCCTCGACCTGAGAATGCCGCGCCACGACGGGATCTGGACCCTGGAACGCCTCCGCGAGCGGGCGTGCGCGGTCCCGGCGCTGATCCTCACCACGTTCGACGACGACACCCTGGTCCTGGACGCCCTGCGCGCCGGCGCCCGCGGATACCTGCTCAAGGACGTGACGGTCGAGCAGCTGGCCCGAGCGGTGCGAATCCTGGCTGACGGCGGGACCCTGATCGCCCCGTCCATCACCGACCGCCTGCTGCGCGCGATCCAGGACGGCCCGCCACCGGTGGGCGCGGAGTCGCCGGTGGCGATCCAGGAACTCACCGGCCGGGAGCTGGAAGTCCTGCGCCTGATGGCCGAGGGCTACAGCAACCGCGAGATCGCGGCGGCCCTGAACCTGGCGGACGGAACGGTGAAGAACCACGTCTCCACGATCCTCCTGAAACTAGCGGCCAGAGACAGAACCAACGCGGTCCTCCGAGCCCTCCGCGACGGCCTCCTCCGCTGACGGCCGCCCTTCCGGCGCGCAATCGCTCTTCCGCGCCCCGTTTCTGCAGGTGATCGTCCGTGAGCGTTTTGGGCTGCTATAGCGACCCAAACCACTCACGGGTGCTGAACAGTGGAAACGGAGCCGATGACGGTGCCGCGCACGGTGTCCAAACCGGTCCACTGTGTACTCGTGAGGCCGAAGGTTCACGTCGGGGTCACCCGTTCGTCCGGTGTTGATCATAAACCGGCAAGATCCTCAAGCGCGAGCTGTCGTGAGTGCGCAACAGCGTTCGAGCACTGCTGCGCACCCACGACCCGCTCAGACGCGGACGGTGGTCAGCAGGCGGGTGAGGGCTTCGGTCGCTTCGCGGGTGGCCGCGACCGAGCAGGTTTCGTCGCTGACGTGGGCCTGGTCGGGGTCGCCCGGGCCGTAGACGATCACTGCGGGGGAGCCGAGCGCCGGGGCCAGGACCGAGGCGTCGGTGAAGTAGGTGGCGTATTCCGGCCGCTGGTCGGGGTTCTCCGGGTGCAGCGCCGCCACGATCGCTTGGGCCAGCGGGTCTTCGGCGCTGGTCGCCACGCCCGGGAGGTCCAGGTCGTCGGTGATCTCCGTGCCGGGCAGGGCGAGTTCGGCGATCGCGGTGCGCGCGTCGGCGGCGGTGAACTCCGGCGTGGTGCGGATGTCCAGCAGCAGGTCGGCGCGGTCGGGCACCAGGTTCGGCTGCACGCCGGAGTGGAACGCGCCGACGTTGACCGTGGCCGGGCCGTGCGTCGGGCTGGTCGGCCAGCCCCCGTCGCGGTGGATGCGGACCGCCGTTTCGGCGAGCGCGGCCAGCGCGTTCTCGCCGAGCTCGGGGCGCGAACCGTGCGCGCTGCGGCCGTGCGCGGTCAGCCGTAGCCACAGGACTCCCTTGTGCCCCAGCACGATCCGGTTCGCGGTCGGCTCGGCCACCAGCAGCGCGGGGCTGGGGGTGAGCTCGGGGAGCAGCGCGGCACCTTCGCAGCCGGTCTCCTCGCCGAAGGTGAACACCAGCTGCGCGGCCAGGGATTCCGGGGCGGTGCGGGCGGCCCCCACCGCGGCCGCGACGATCGCCGCGACCCCGGCCTTCATGTCACTGCTGCCCCGGCCGCGCAGCCGGTCGCCGTCGACCTCGCCGCTGTGCGGGTCGAACGACCAGGTAGCCGGGTCGGCGGGCACCGTGTCGAGGTGGCCGGTGAGGGTGATCGGCGTGCCGGTGCCGAACCGGGCGACGAGGTTGGCCCGGCCGGGGCGGGGTTCGTCGACGGTGACCTCGAAGCCGACGGCGGTCAGCAGCGGGGCGAGCAGGTCGGCGGCCGCCTTCTCGCCCGCCGCGCGGGTGTCGAGGCGGATCAGCTGCTGGGCGAGCTCGATCGGGTCGGGCACGGGGCTCCTCCGGGTCAGTGCTGGGGCGGGACTGCGGAACCGCGGATCACCAGTTGCAGCGGGAGGTTCCGCCGCACGGTGCTGCCGCCGGGGTTGGCGATGCGGGCGTGGACGAGTTCGAGGGCACCGCGGGCCAGCTCGGTGACGGGCTGCTGCAGGGTGGTCAGCTTCGGGCGCAGCCACTCGCCGACGCGGATGCCGTCGCAGCCGACCACCGAGAGGTCGTCGGGGATGCTCAGGCCGTGCAGCTCGGCGGCGCCGAGCACGCCGACCGCGGCGATGTCGCTGCCGACGAACACCGCGGTCGGCGGCTGCGCGGCGCCGGTGAGGTACGGGAAGGTGCTCGCGCCGAACTGCTCGGTGTACGGGCCGTGCAGGACGAGGTCCTCGTCGACCTCCAGTCCGGCGTGCTCCATCGCGTCGCGGTAGCCGCGCAACCGGTCGCGGGTTGTGGACAGCTCCTCGGGCCCGGCGATGTGCGCGATGCGGCGGTGGCCGAGCTGCGCCAGGTAGGCCGTGGCCTGGTAGGCACCGCCGTAGTTGTCCACGCGGATGGTGTCCACCCCGGTGGTGTTGGCGATCTCCTCGTCCAGCACCACCACCGGCAGCCCGTCGGCGATGGCCTGCAGCAGCCGCGGGTTCTCCCGGTGCATCCCGACGTAGATCATCCCGTCGATGTCCTCGGTGCTGGCGACGAGGTCGCTGACCTTGGCCTCGCGCTGCGCCTGCCGACCGGTGACCCCG
This sequence comes from Saccharopolyspora sp. NPDC000359, assembly GCF_040300525.1. Lineage (NCBI taxonomy): Bacteria > Bacillati > Actinomycetota > Actinomycetes > Pseudonocardiales > Pseudonocardiaceae > Saccharopolyspora > Saccharopolyspora sp. NPDC000359. The sequence continues at coordinate 84,695 of NZ_JBEPDU010000032.1, forward strand.
ATGACCAGGGACGCACCGCTGACAGCGGCCGCGGTGGAGATCTCGTCGGCCAGCGCGGCGAAGAACGGGTTGGCCAGCTCCGGGACGACCAGCGCGACGACCGGTGCGTGCTCGCGCCCGCCGTCCGCGGCGGCCGCCGGGCGCACCTCGTAGTGCAGTTCCCGCACGGCGGCGTCGATCCGCGCCGCGGTTTCGGGCTGCACCTTCAGCTGGCCGCGCAGGTACCGCGAGGCTGTCGAGGTCGAGACTTGCGCACGTTGCGCAACGCGCGTCAACGTCATCCGCGCCCCTTCCGTCGAATGCTTCGTGCGCAGTGTATCGGCACGAGGGTGCTGGCGGGCTCTTGACGGCGGGTTCGGCGGAGATTAGTTTGCGCAACATCGAGCGCAAAATTTGCGCAACAGATTCCAACCGGGGAGGCGGAATTGAGCCGGGTGCTGCTGGCCGGGGAGTCCTGGGTGGCCAGGACGACCGACGTCAAGGGGTTCGACGCGATCGATCGGGCCCAGCTGGAGATCGGCGCCGACGCGTTGCTCGCGGCGTTGCGCGCGGAGGGCCACGACGTGGTCCACCTGCCCTCGCACGCCGTGGCCACCGACTTCCCCGCGTCGCTGGAGGAGCTCGGCGAGTACGACGTGGTGATCCTGTCGGACATCGGCGCGAACTCGCTGCTGCTGCACCCGCAGGTGTTCAACCAGGGCCGCCGGTTCCCGAACCGACTGAAGCTGCTGGCCGAGTGGGTGCGCGCCGGGGGCGGCCTGGCGATGGCCGGTGGCTACCTCAGCTTCCAGGGCTTCCAGGGCAAGGCCAACTTCCACGACACGCCGATCGAGGAGGTGCTGCCGGTGGAGATCCTGCCCTACGACGACCGGGTCGAGAGCCCCGAAGGCGTCTGCGGCGAGCTCACCGGCACCGAGCACCCGGTCGTCGAGGGCCTGGACGCGCGGTGGCCGGTCCTGCTCGGCTACCAGAAGCTGGTCGCCAAGTCCGACGCGACCGTGCTGGCCACCGTCGAGTCGCGGCCGCTGCTCGCGGTGCGCACCGAAGGAGCGGGCCGCACCCTCGCCTTCGCCTCGGACATCTCGCCGCACTGGGCACCGACCGAGTTCCTCGAGTGGGAGGGGTACCGTCGGCTGTTCCACCAGGCGGTTTCCTGGCTGGCCGGCGACCAGTAGTCCCCTCAGCTACGCAGCTAGAGCAATCCGCAGCAACCCACCGGTGCAGCGAGGACGACAAAGGAGTCGCACCGCCATGACCAACACGCCCGCCCCCGAGCTGAGCCCACCGGCCACCACCGGCCGGGCGGCGCGGGGAGCCACCACGACCGTCCTGGTGCTGCTGACGGTCCTGACCGGCATGCTCAGCCCGATGCAGTCCGCGGTCAACGGCGCGCTCGGCGCGACCGTTGGTGACGGCAACAGCGCCGCCGTGATCTCCTTCGGCAGCGGCCTGGCGCTGATGCTGGTGATCGTGTTCGCCCGGCCCAGCACGCGCCGGCAGGCGCTGAGCATCCCGCGCCTGATCCGCAGCAGGCGCATCGGTTGGTGGAACTACCTCGCGGGGCTGTGCGGCGGGGCGGTGGTGCTCTCCGAGGGCGTGTCGGTCGGGGTGCTGGGGGTCGCGGTCTTCCAGATCACCCTGATCGCGGGCCTGGTCATCTCCGGGGTGATTTGCGACCGCATCGGCGTGACGGCCACGGTCAAGCAGCCGATCTCGGTCACCCGCGGTCTCGGCGCGGCGCTGGCGGTGGCGGCCACCGCGGTCACCATCTCGCCGAACTTCCACGTGCCGCACGCCATCGCGCTGGCCGTCCTGCCGTTCGCGGCGGGCCTGCTGGCCGGGTGGCAGCCCGCGGGCAACGCCGCCGTGGCGCGGGAGACCGGCTCGATGCTGGTGTCGATCACGTTCAACTTCCTGGTCGGGTTCGTGGTGCTGCTGGCCGGTTTGCTGGTCCGGCTGGGGCTGGGCACCGCGGAGTTCTCGCTGCCGCCGACGTGGTGGATGTACACCGGCGGGGTGCTGGGCCTGCTGTCGATCGGGTTCATGGCGCTGCTGGTGCGCGGCCTCGGGCTGCTGCTGCTCGGGCTGGGGTCGGTGGCCGGTCAGCTGGTCGGCTCGCTGCTGCTGGACCTGGTGGTGCCCTCGGTCGGGCACCCGATCCACCTGGCCACCGTGATCGGCACCGTGCTAGCGCTGGTGGCGGCCGGGATCGGCATGATCCCCTCTCGGAAGGTCGACGCGCCGTGACCGCGCAGACCGTGACCGGCCCGGTGCCCGCGGCCGAGCTGGGCCTGGTCCTGCCGCACGAGCACCTGTTCAACGACCTGTCCGGGGTGCGCGACGAACCCAGCTACCGGTTCAGCGAGTTCCTCGTGGACCGCGAGGTGGACGCCGGGGTGGCGTGGGCGCTGCGGCAGGACCCGTACTGTTGCGCGGACAACCTGGCCCCCAAGTCGGTGGCGGAGGTGACGGCCGAGATCGCCGCGTTCCAGGCGGTGGGCGGCCGGACCATCGTCGACGCCACCTCCAGCGCCGCGATCGGCCGCGACCCGGACAAGCTCGTCGAGGTGGCCCGGCGCACCGGCCTGAACATCGTCATGGGCTGCGGCGCCTACCTGGAGAAGTTCGAGGGCGAGCGCATCGCGGCCAGGGCGGTCGATGCGCAGGCCGCCAGCATCGGGGAGGAGCTGACCGGCGGTGTCGGCGAGCACCGGGTCCGGCCGGGGATCATCGGCGAGATCGGGGTGTCGCCGGACTTCACCCCGGCCGAGCGGGCCTCGCTGCGCGCCGCGGCGCTCGCCCAGCTCGACCACCCCGCGGTCCCGCTGATGGTCCACCTGCCGGGCTGGCAGCGCCGCGGCGACGAGGTGCTGGACATCGTGCTGGACGAGATCGGCGTGGCCCCGGGCCGGGTGGTGCTCTCCCACCTGGACCCGTCGGCGGAGGACCCGGCGTACCAGCGGCGGCTTGCCGAGCGCGGGGTGTGGCTGGAGTTCGACATGATCGGCATGGACATCACCTTCCCGAAGGAGGGCGCGTCCCCGTCGACGTCGACGACCGCCACCGGGGTCGCCCGGCTCGTCGAGGCCGGGCACGGCGACCAGGTGCTGCTCAGCCACGACGTGTTCCTCAAGCAGATGTGGACGCGCCACGGCGGCAACGGCTTCGCCCACGTGCCGACGATCTTCGCCGAGCAGCTGCGCGCGCTCGGCGTCGACGACGACCGGATCAACGCCCTCACCCGCACCAACCCGGCCGCCATGCTCTGCGGCTGAGGGTCGTGGGTGGGGATCAAGGGTTTTAACATGTATAACAAAAGCGAAACCGAC